>JANMPW010000169.1:0-4373 GCA_031370065.1 Acidobacteriota bacterium | reverse complement strand
GCGGATCACGGACTTCGGCTGCATGCTCCGGGCCTACTCGCGCGACGTGATCGAGGAGATCAACCGCTGCGACGAGTCGTCGACCTTCATCCCGGCGCTGGCCCAGAGCTTCGCGCGCCGTCCGACCGAGATCCCGGTCGCCCACGCGCCGCGGCGGCACGGCGAATCGGCGTACTCGCTCTACCGCCTGATCCGCCTGAATTTCGACCTCATGACCGGTTTCTCGCTCGTGCCGCTGCAGGTCTTCGGCCTGCTCGGCACGCTCGTCGCCTTCGGCGGCGTCGCATTCGGCCTCTTCCTGTTCGCGCGGCGGCTGATCATCGGCGCGGAAGTCGAGGGCGTGTTCACGCTCTTTGCCATCCTCTTCACGCTGCTCGGGATCGCGATGGCCGGCCTCGGCCTCGTCGGCGAATACGTCGGCCGCATCTACCAGCAGGTCCGCGGCCGCCCCCGCTTCCGCGTCAAGCGCATCTACGGCCTCGGCGCCGTGAGCGAGGCTGCCCCGTCTCGACCCTCGACCCGCGACTCTCGACCATCCGCATGACCCGCATCGCCGTCTTCGCGTATTCCGACACGGGGCACGCGTGCCTGAAGCTGCTGCTGGATCGGGGCGAGAGGGTCGTCCTGGTCGCGACGCACCGCGAGGCGCCCGAGGAGAAGGCCTGGTTCCCAAGCGTCGCGGAGCTCGCCCGCGCGCGCGGGATCGAGCCCGTCGTCATGGAAAACCCGCTCGACGCCCAGTCGATCGCTCGCCTGCGCTCACTCCGGCCGGACCTCCTTTTCTCCTTCTACAATCGGCGCCTGCTTCCGGAAGAGATGCTGTCGGAGCCGCCGCTCGGGGCGTGGAACATGCACGGATCGCTGCTGCCGAAGTTCCGCGGCCGCGCTCCGGTCAACTGGGCGGTCGCAAAGGGCGCGACGCAGACGGGCGCGACCCTCCACGCCATGACTGAGCGCGCCGACCGCGGCGCGATCCTGGACCAGGAAGCGATGCCGATCGGGCCGGACGACACGGCCATCGAAGTCCAGCGGCGCGTGACGGCGGCGGCCGCAACGGTCCTGGCGCGCCGTCTCGAAGACTTGAAGAGCGGCGCGGCCCTAACGCAGACCGTGCCGCAAGACGAGAGCGCGGCGACGCGCTTCGGCAGGCGCACGCCCGAGGACGGGCGCATCGACTGGACGCGGACCGCGAAGGAGGTCCACGACCTCGTGCGCGCCGTGACGCACCCGTATCCCGGCGCCTTCACGGACCTGTTCGGCGGGAAGACGTTCGTGTGGCGCTCCCGGCTGCCGGGCCTTGCGGCGCACGACACGTTCCCGGGCGAGGTCCGCGCGGAGGAGGGCCGGCTCTTCGTCGCGTGCGGCGACGACCGCTACGTGGAGCTGTTCCGGCTACAGCCCGAGGGGCTGCCGGAAGAGGATGCAGAAGCTTTTGTCGAACGGAGGGGGCGCTGATGCGGGTTCTCATCCTCGGGGTCAATGGCTTCATCGGCAACGCGCTGACCGAGCGCATCCTGCAGACGACCGACTGGCACGTTTCGGGCCTCGACATCGGATCCGACAAGATCGCGCCCTTCCTCGACAACCCCCGCTTCACCTATCTCGAGGGCGACATCGCGATCAACAAGGAGTGGATCGAGTACCAGGTCAAGAAATGCGACGTCGTCCTGCCGCTGGTCGCGATCGCGACGCCGGCGGCCTACGTCAAGGAGCCGCTCGCCGTCTTCGAGCTGGATTTTGAGGAGAACCTGCGGATCGTCAAGCAGGCGGTGCGGTACCACAAGCGCGTGGTCTTCCCCTCGACGTCCGAGGTCTACGGGATGTGCCCGGACGCCGAGTTCGACGAGGACGCATCGCCGCTCGTGTACGGGCCGATCCAGAAGCAGCGCTGGATCTACTCGTGCAGCAAGCAGCTGCTCGACCGCGTGATCTGGGCCTATGGCACGCGGGGGCTGCAGTTCTCGCTCTTCCGCCCGTTCAACTGGTTCGGCCCGCACCTGGACGATATCGATTCGCCAAAGGAGGGGTCGAGCCGCGTGCTCACGCAATTCCTCCACAACATCCTCTACGACGAGCCGATCAAGCTCGTGGACGGCGGCACGCAGCGGCGCTCGTTCACCTACATCTCGGACGGCATCGACGCGCTGATGGCGATCCTCGAGAATCGGGGGGGTGCGGCCGACGGCGGGATCTTCAACATCGGCAATCCCGCCAACGACCTCTCGATCCGGGACCTCGCCGTGCGCATGATCGCGGCGGTCGGCACCTATCCCGGCTTCGAGGAGGCCGGGCGAAAGGCCCGGATCGTGGACATCTCCTCGGGCGAGTACTACGGCGAGGGGTACCAGGACATCCTGACCCGCGTGCCCTCGATCCGGCGGGCGCGCAGAGAGCTCGGCTGGGAGCCGAAGGTTTCCCTCGACGACGGGATCCGCAGGACGCTCGATTTCTACCTCCAGAGCCGCCGGGCCGCGCCATGACCGAGCGTCGCGTCGCCCTCAAGGTCGACTGCGACACGCTCGAGGGGACGCGCGAGGGCGTCCCGCGGCTGCTGGAGATGTTTGCCGCGCGCGGCATCCGCGCGACTTTCTTCTTCACGCTGGGGCCGGACCGCTCGGGCGTGGCGGTACGGCGCGTCTTCACGCGCAAGGGGTTCCTCCGGAAGATGATCCGGTCGCGCGCGCCGGCGCTCTACGGGTGGCGGACGATGCTCTACGGAACGCTCCTGCCAGCGCCGATGATCGGACGTCGGTGCGAAGGCGCGATGCGCGCCGCGGCGAAGGCGGGCCACGAGACGGGCGTGCACGGCTGGGACCACGTCGGCTGGCACGACCGCCTCGACCGCATGACGGCCGCGGAGGTCGCGCAGGAGTATGGCCGCGCCCACGCGGAGTATCTTCGGATCTTCGGAGTCCCCGCGCGCTCGAGCGCTGCGCCCGGCTGGACCGCGAACGACCTCTCGCTCGCCGTGCAGGAGGAGCGCTCGCTTCTGCACACCTCCGACACACGGTGCGGCGCTCCCTTCTTCCCGAAGGCGGGGGAGCGGCTCTTTCACACGCTTGAGATCCCGACGACGCTCCCGACGCTCGACGAGACGCTGGCCTGGGAGAATCTCCGCACCGACGAGGACCAGCGGTCGTTCTTCCGGGCGGCCGTGCGCGGCACCGAGGTCCACACGATCCACACGGAGATCGAGGGCCGGTCGAAGGCGGACCTCTTCGCGCGGATCCTCGACGACTGGCGCGCCGACGGCGTCGGATTCGTGCTGCTGTCGGAGCTCGCGCGCGAGGCGCTCGCCCGGAGGGATCGCATCCCCCAACGAGAGATCGCGCGGGCCCGGCTCCCCGGGCGGGGCGGCTCCGTGACGACGGGCTGGCCGGACCTGGCGGCCGGGTAAGCGGGCGATGCGAGGGTCTCGCGCGCTCTACGCTGCCGGCTTCCTCACGGCCCTCGCGGCGCGCGTGCTTTTTCTCCGTGCGTTTTCCGGCAATTACGACCTCGAGTCCTTCGCCGGAGCGGTTTCGATCCTGCGCCGGGGCGGCGATCTGTATCTCGAGACGACCCGTTACAACTATTCGCCCATATGGGCCCACGTGCTGCTCGGCCTCGATTCCATCGCGCGTTGGATCGGCTGCTCGTTCGGCACGGCCCTCGGGACGTTTCTTCTCGTCGTCGACGCGCTGACGGCGCGTGTCCTCTACCGGCTCGGCGGGGGCGGACGCCCCGGCACGACGGCGGCGCTGCTCTTCTTCCTGAACCCCGTCTCGATCTTCGTCTCGAGCTTCCACCTCCAGTTCGACAACGTCGCGATCCTGTTCCTGCTCTGCGCCGTCCTGTGGGCCGAGAGCCAGCCCGCCGCGCGGGTGTCGACGGTGGCGTGGCTTTCGGCTTCGCTGTTGACCAAGCACATCACCGCGTTCTTCCCGCCGCTCTTTCTTGCGGGCCGGCAGAGGCGCGGCTTGAGGCCGCTCGAGGCGCTCGTTGCCTACGCGATCTTCGCCGCGTCCTTTCTTCCGTACTGGCGGTCGTGGTCCGGCATCCGGGACAACGTGCTCGGCTACCGGAGCCTGAGCGAGGACTACGGCGTGGCGATGCTGCTGGCCGTCCCGGGCGTCCCGCGCTGGCTGCCGAGCACGCTGTTCGCGGCCGCGATGCTGGCGGCGCTCCTGCTGCTGCGCCACGTTGCCCGCGCCCGCGCGTGCCTGATGCTCTTTCTCGTAATGCTGCTCTTTGTGCCCGGCATCTGCGAGTACTACTTCGTCTGGCCGATCGCCCTTGGCGCGCTCTTCGGCGGCGCGGGCTACGCGGTGTACACGGTCGTGGTCGCGAGCTTCTTCCTCGGATCACCCGACGGACTGGGTCTTCCCATCGAG
>JANMPW010000145.1:0-3110 GCA_031370065.1 Acidobacteriota bacterium | reverse complement strand
GAGGTCTACCGGGCGCGGGACTCGAAAGAGGAAGCGATCCGGGAGGGAGAGCTCGGCGTCGCCCTCGATCCCGTTTCGAAGGATGCCAACAAAGGCCCCTACTACCAGCACCAGCTCGTGCGAATCTCCATGCTCGTCGGTCGAGCCCCGCGGATTGAGCGCGCCGCGCCCCAAGCCGGGACCGCGAGGAAACCGGCCGCGAGGAGAACGGCCGGCCCCGCCAAGCGCGGCTTCAAAAAATCGCTTTCAGCGCAAACACGAACTGGCGCGGCGGCGTACGCGAGACGACTTTTCCGTAGTCCGGGTTGATCTGGTTCGGATCGCCTTCCGGGCCCGTGATGTAGCGGATGTTCTGGTAAGTCTCGGACTGGCGGTTCAGGAGGTTGTAGATGTAAACCTCGGGCACGATGTTCACTGGGCCTGCCTTCACCGTGTAGCCGAGGGACAGGTTCGCTTCGTACTCGGTCGGCGTGCGCCCCGCGGATCCCCGCGGGACCATGTAGAGGTCGGAGCCGAGGTAGTCGGGCCAATCATCCCGAAGCTGGTCGAGCGGAACGCCGCTGCGGACGTAGAACTGAACTCCGACGTTCACGCCGAAGGGCGCCGTGTATGCCGCGTCGAGGCGGAACTGATGCGGGTGGTCGAGAAAGAGACGGCCGTAGGCATTGTGGTACGTCGCGGGGTAGTCGAAATCCGAGTTCAAACCCGGATCCGTCTGGCCCGTGCTTTCGTGCACGGCCCCGTCGTAGTTTCCTCGGACGGAGGAATAGACATACGACGCTTGGAGCCACAACTCTCGGCTGACGACCTTCCGTGCCGAGACCTCAATCGCGCGATAGATACGCTTCGCCTTCGGCGAGGCGGGCGCCGGCGCATCGTGGAAGCCTCCTTCGTTGTAGCCGTCGTACCAGGGGAAATTCCCGGAGGCCCAGAGGCCTGAGCCTCCGGGGTTGATGTTCGCGCAGGAGTTTCCGAGATTCACGGGGGCGTTGTAGTCGAGGTCGCAGCGATCATCGATCGCGCGTCCGAGCCGGCGGTACATGCCTTTGAGCTCGACCGAGAAGGTGGGGTTGAGCGCCTTCTCGATGCCCAGCGTGACCTCGTCCTGATACATCCCCTTGATGTTCGGGTCGATCGGCTCGTTGAAGGCTCCGCCCTGCTGCTCGGGCCGGGGGTGATTGGGCGAAGTCGGGTCGTGCACGGTGCTGAGCGGGTCGAAGTTGTAGGTCGTCACGAAAAGCTCGCTCCCGAAGTCGCGCACGTTGATGTCGGTCGGTATCGCGTAGTAGAAGCGGCCGATGAAGCCATAGACCTTCGCCGTCCCCTGCCTCGACGGATCCCAGATCATCCCGATTCGCGGCTGCCACTGGTTCGTGAGCCGGGAGACGACTTTTCCGTCGAAGCCCTTGATGTCGGTGCGGTCGAATCGAAGCCCCGCGTCGACGGTCAGATTGGAGAGGACCTTCCAGGAGTCCTGAACGAACGCGGAGTAGTCGACGCTGTTCAGGTTCACGGCGTTGAAAGGGACGGGTACCGCGTCTCCGCCGCCCAGCCGCGTCCCGAAGAACGTGTGACCGTAGTAGATCTGGCCGCTGTCCTCGTCGATGTGCTTGGTGACCTGCTGGCCGCCGGAGAAGATGTCGATCGCCTCGGTCGTGCGCTTCACGTAGGCAGCGCCTGCCTTGACCTCGTGATTGCTGAAGTAGGTCACGAAGTCGCCCTGGTACTGGTCCCGATGGCTCCTGTTGAAATCCTGATAGCCGTTGATGCGGCCGAGCCCGCCCGTGATCGGAAACGGCGGAGCCACGGTCTCATCGATGAACTGAATCGCGTCCCCCGCCGCCGTGCCCGTCAACTCGAAGCGGTCGTTATGGCGAGAGCCCTGCAGCGTCAGGAGACCGACCGAGCCGAAGAGCACCGACCCGCGTCCGCCGAAGTCGGTACCGCCGATGTCACGGCGCCCTTGGTAGGAGCCGGGGTCGGTGGCCGAGTTGGGCGGGCGGATCGCCCCTTCCTCCACGGTCGGATCCGAGAAGACGGTCCCGACGAGATTCGCCCCGCTCGTGATGTTCCACGTCAGCTTCGCCGACCAGAGGTTCGACGTGGAATTCAGTGGGAAGTCCAGCCCGGCCGCCACCCCTCGCGGGGGAGAGATCGTCTGATTATCCGTGATCCGGTTGTATGCGCCGAAGAACCATAGCCGGTCCTTCAGAACGAACCCGCCGAGGTTCGCGCCGTAGTCCCACTTGACCTCGCCGGGGGTGAGCGTTCCGGTGAACGTGTCGGAATCGTTCGACGTGAACACCTCATCGGCGCGCAGGCCTGCGCTGTTGAATCGCGCGAACACTCCGCCGCGGAATTCGTTGCCTCCCGACTTCGTGATGACGTTGACGATCCCGCCCGTGGCCTTTCCGTACTCTGCGCGGTAGCTATCGGTCTTGACCTCCACTTCCTCGATGAACTCGTTGTTGATGACTTTGCCCTGGAAGCCGCGGATGACGTTCGTCGTGTCGACGCCGTCGACGATGAAGGTGTTCTCCGCGGAGGTCGAGCCGTAGACCGTCAGCGCGGCGGAGCGCCCCTGGCGATCCGCGCGGTCCGGTGAGACGCCCGGATTCGACTTGACGATGTCGGTGTAGTTTCGCCCGACGGGCAGCCGCATAATGATTCCGGCGCCGTAGTTTCCTCCGCCGGTCGTCGTGTTGAGATCCACGACGGGCGCCTCGCCCGTAACGACGACCTGCTCGGAGGCCGCCACCTGCATCGTCACGGCGAGCGAAGCGGTCCCATCCAGCCGCACCTGGGCCTGCCGCTCCGCATTCCCGAAGCCCGAAAGCGAGATGACGACCCGGTAGCCGCCAGGTGGCAAAGCCGGGATCTGGAACGCTCCGCTGGCGCCGGTCACCGCCGAGCGCGTGCCCTGGAGCGCAGAAGAAGACGCCTCCACGGTCGCACCCGGCAACCCGACGCCGTTCGCGTCGGCCACCGTACCGCGGATCTCTCCCGTCGTCTGGGCGAGGAGAGAAACGGATCCGAACCCGAGGAGCCACGCGGCGAGCGCGAAACGCCGGCAGGGGGAAGGCATTGGGGTCTCCTTTCGCAACGGTTAC
>JANMPW010000109.1:0-2206 GCA_031370065.1 Acidobacteriota bacterium | reverse complement strand
GGTAGTCGGCGTCGGTCACATCAAGCGTGAAGATCGTGGTGCGTGCCTCGGCCATGCTGTGCAGCGCCTCGATCCACGCCTTCTGCTCGCTCGCGTTGGGACCACTCATGCCGCCCACCGTCCCGAGGCCCCATCCGAAATAAAGCAGCGATTTCCCGCCCGGGATCGGGGCGAGCGCGCGGGCGAGCACTTCGAGGGCCCGCTCCGGCGTTGCGCATCTGCGGGCCTCGGCCTGGTCGAGATGGCGCGCGAGCGAGGGATGGCTGTCCGGGTCCGGCGGGGGAGGGTCGCCCCTGCGGATCGCCGCCCTGATCGCGGCGCCGATCCTAGGGCGATCGTCGGTGAAGTCCTGCCGCAGCTTCAGCTTCGAATCGTACGAGAGGACGGCGACGCGGTCGGTCGGTTGCAGCGTCCCGAGGAATCGGCGGGCCTGGATCCCCATGCGCAGCAGGCCGGTCAGGCGCGAGACTTCGTGATCGGTCTGGAAGAAGAGAACGATCAGCCGGCCGGGCGCGATGTCCGGCGCCGCGGCGCCGCCTTCGGCCGGAGTCAGGGCTGTGACTGCGGCTGCCTCGACCTCCGGAGTTCCCGCGGGGAGCCAGTCGACGGACTCGAGAACGACGGGCTTTCTGTCGACCGTGACCGTGAAATCCGCGGGGCCGAGGTTCGGGATCGGGCTTCCGTCGGGCCCGGTCACGTGCGCGTCGAGGACGACGCGCTCGACGAGCGCCTGCTCCTGCACCTGCCCGCGACGGTCGGCGGGCTCCTGTGCTTCTACCGTTCGCGCTGCCAGCGCCAGGAGGCCAAAGATTGCGGCACGTCGCATCGCATCAGGCTAGCGCACGGGGGCCGGGTCGGGGCGGGATAAGATTTTGAGCAGGCGACATTCAATGCCACTACCAGCCGGTTCGCGTTTGGGGCCTTACGAAGTCCTGGGCCAGATTGGCGCAGGCGGGATGGGAGAGGTGTACCGGGCGCGGGACACGCGGCTCGGGCGCGAGGTCGCCCTGAAGGTGCTGCCGGCCGAGGTTGCGGCGGACCCGGAGCGCCTGGACCGCTTCGAGCGGGAGGCGCGTTCCGCTTCGTCCCTGAATCACCCGAATATCGTCACGATATACGAGATCGGTCGGTCGGACTCCCGGTCGTACATCGCCATGGAACTGGTCGAGGGAACGACCCTGGGCGAGCTGATCGCTGCGGGACCGATCCCCACGCGAAAGGCGCTCGACATCGCTTCGCGGATCGCGGATGGGCTCTCCAGGGCCCACGCGGCCGGGATCGTCCACAGGGACCTGAAGCCCGACAACGTGATGGTCTCCCGCGACGGCCTGGTCAAGATCCTCGACTTCGGCCTCGCAAAGCTCGTCACGCTGCCGGGGGAAGACGCCTCTCTGGCGCCGACGATGGGTCACCCCCGGACCGGCTCCGGGGTCGTTCTCGGCACGATCGGTTACATGTCGCCCGAGCAGGCGAGCGGCCGGCCGCTCGACTTTCGCTCGGACCAGTTCGCGCTCGGGACCGTGCTGTACGAGATGGCGACCGGACGCCGCGCCTTTCGCAAGGAAACGGCCGCCGAGACTCTGGCCGCCATCATCCGGGAGGAGCCCGAGCCCATCGGTTCGGTGAATGCCCGCGTTCCCGCGCCGCTCGTGTGGATCGTCGAGCGGTGCCTGGCCAAGGACCCGGAAGGCCGCTACGCCTCGACCAGCGATCTCGCGCGCGACCTCGCCGCGGTGTGGGAGCGCCTCGTGTCGGCGCCGGCCGAGCCGAGCCGGGATCGCGCCGCGAGCCTTCCGGCGCAGAGGACCCGACTCGTCGGACGAGACCGGGAGCTTGCAGCCGCCGGACAACTCCTGTTGCGGTCCGACGTCCGGGTGCTCACGTTGACCGGCCCCGGCGGGATCGGCAAGACGCGCCTGGGGCTACAGGTGGCGGAGGGGGCGCGCGACCGGTTCCCGGGCGGCATCCATTTCCTGGCCCTCGCTCTCGTCGGCGATCCCGGGCTGATTGGTTCCGCGATCGCAAAGGCGCTCGGGGTGAAGGAGGTTCGGAGCAGCTCCCCGCTCGAGAGCCTGACCGAGCACCTGCAGCAGTCCTCGCGCGCGCCCATGCTGCTGCTGCTCGACGGCTTCGAGCACCTGATCGGCGCGGCGCCGCTCGTTGCGGACCTGGTCCTGGCCGGGCCGCACCTCAAGGTGCTCGTGAC
>JANMPW010000099.1:0-1573 GCA_031370065.1 Acidobacteriota bacterium | reverse complement strand
GCGTCGGTCCGCGCCCTCGTGGTCGAGACGGCGACGGGTCGGGAGCGCGGCTCCGCCGTCGTCGCCTATCGCCACGGCGTGATCGACGCGGCGCTGCCGGGCACGGGCGCGAAGCTGCCGGCGGACTGGGCGCTGCAGCATCCGGGCGACTATCTCGAGTCGACCGCGCAAGCAGTGCCGCAGGCGCTCGCCGCCGCCGGCGTCGGCGCAGAGAACATCTGCGGCATCGGGGTCGATTTCACCTCCTGCACGATCCTGCCGGTCGACGCGCAGGGGCGCGCGCTGTGCCTGCTGCCGGAATGGGCGGCGCGACCCCACGCGTGGGTCAAGCTCTGGAAGCACCACGCCGCGCAGCCGCAGGCGGACCGGATCAACACGATGGCCGCGTACCGCGGCGAGGCGTTCTTCGCGGACTACGGGGGCAAGACATCTTCGGAGTGGCTCGTCGCGAAAGCGTTGCAGGTCTGCGAGGAGGATGAGGACGTTTTCGACGCCGCCGCATCGTTCGTCGAGGCCGGCGACTGGCTCGTACAGGAGCTCTCCGGCGTCCTCGTTCGCAACTCCTGCGGCGCGGGCTACAAGGGATTCTGGAGCCGTAAGCGGGGATTCCCGTCGCGAGACTTTTTCTTCGAGCTCTACCCGGCCTTTCGCGATCTGTCCAAGAAGCTTGGCGGCGAGATCACGCCGCCGGGCCGGCGTGTGGGCGGGCTGACGGCGGCGGCGGCGGCGCAGCTCGGGCTGGCGCCGGGCACGGCCGTTGCGGCTGCGATCATCGATGCGCACAGCGCGGTTCCCGCGGCGACGGTCGTGACGCCGGGGCGCATGGTCATGGTGATGGGGACTTCCACCTGCCACATGCTGCTCGCCGACCGGCACGCTTCCATCGAGGGCATCGGCGGCGTCGTGCGCGACGGGATCGTCGAGGGGTATTACGGCTACGAAGCGGGGCAGCCCGCGGTCGGAGACATCTTCGGCTGGTTCGCGAAGCTCGTGGGCGCGACGGACTTCGCCGGGCTCGAACGCGAAGCGGACGCCTGTCCTCCCGGTGGGCGGGGCCTGCTGGCGCTCGACTGGTGGAACGGAAACCGGTCAGTCCTCGTGGACGCGAACCTTACGGGCCTGATCGTCGGTCTGACACTCTCGACCACGGCGGCCGAGATCTATCGCGCCCTCATCGAGGCGACCGCATTCTCGACCCGCCGCATCCTGGAGGCGTTCGACGCAAAGCAGATTCCCGTCGACGAGCTGATCGCAGTGGGCGGGCTCGCCGAGAGGAGCCCGCTCCTGCTCCAGATCTACGCTGACGTCACGCGCCGCCCGATCGCGCTCGCGGACACCGCCAACGCCTCGGCGCTCGGAGCAGCGATGCTCGGCGCAGTCGCAGCGGGGGCCGAGCGGGGAGGACATGCGTCTTTCGTCGACGCGGCGCGCTCCATGGCGCATCTGAAAGAGATGATCATCGCGCCGGATGCCGGGGCGGCAGCAGCGTACGACGCGCTCTATCGCGACTGGATCGAACTCCACGACCATTTCGGCCGCGGCGGGACCGATGTGATGGCGCGATTGCGGCGGG
>JANMPW010000413.1:0-1534 GCA_031370065.1 Acidobacteriota bacterium | reverse complement strand
CCGCGGGTCTGCGCGACTACAATTGCTCGCCCTGGTCCACCGTGACCTACACGCCCAATGGCTGGAAGGGCCCGTGCTACTTGATCGGCAAGACCTGGTCGCCGACATACGAGCAGTTCTGGAACGGGACCGACTGGGAGTACTGGGAGTCGCGGCAGGACCCGCTCTGCAAGAACTGCGCGATGCACTCGGGTTTCGAGGCCTCCGTCGTCCGCGAGCTGCCCAAGCACCCCGGCGACATGGTCCGGATGATCGCCTGGAATCTGGCGGCATAGCGAGCGCCGAGGCGCTCGCGTAGCCGCCATCCCGAGGCCGGAGGCCGAGGGATCCCGTGATCGAACGGGGAGGCGGGCGATTTCGGGATCCCTCGCTCCGCTCGGGATGACAGACTGATCCCGTGGACCTAGTTACTGGCGGAACCGGCTTCGTCGGCTCGCACGTCGTGCGGGCGCTGCTGGCGAAGGGGCGTTCCGTGCGCTGCCTCGCGCGCGCCGAAAGCCGGCGCGACAACCTCGAGGGGCTTGCGGTCGAGGTGGTCGCCGGCGACCTGACCGACCCCGCCTCGCTCGCGCGCGCTCTCTCGGGCGTCCACACGCTTTACCACGTCGCCGCCGACTACCGGCTCTGGGCAAGAGATCCCCAGGAGCTCTACCGCGCGAATGCGGGCGGGACGGAGAACATCCTCGCCGCGGCGGCGGCCGCCGGCGTCGAGAAGGTCGTCTACACGAGCTCGGTCGCCGCCCTCGGGTTGAACGACGACGGCTCGCCGGGGGATGAGACGACGCCCGTCCTTCGCGATCGCATCATCGGGCACTATAAGAAGTCGAAGTACGACGCCGAGCGCGTGGCCGAGAACTGGGCGGCGCGTGGCCTGCCCGTCGTGATCGTCAACCCCTCGACGCCGATCGGCGAGCGCGACATCAAGCCGACGCCCACGGGACAGATGATCGTGGACTTCCTGAACCGGAAGATGCCCGCTTACGTCGACACCGGCCTGAACCTCGTGGACGTGCGCGACGTCGCAGCGGGACACCTCGCGGCGGCGGAAAAGGGCGGCCCCGGCGAGCGCTATATCCTCGGCAACCGCAACATGACGTTGAAGGAGATCCTCGACGCGCTCGCGCGGCTGACCGGGCTGCCCTCGCCGCGAGTGCGCCTGCCCCACTGGATTCCCCTCTCCGTCGCGGGCGTTTCGACGGCGTGGTCCGGCCTGACCGGCCGCGCGCCCCGGATTTCGCTCGAGAGCGTGCGCATGTCCACGCACCGGATGTTTTTCGACGCCGGCAAGGCCGTGCGGGAGCTGGGTCTTGCACAGACCCCGATCGAAGAGCCGCTCGCTCGTGCGGTTGCGTGGTTCCGCGAAAAGGGCTATGTCCGGAGGTAGTCGGGCCCGCGTTCTCATCGTGACCGCGATTGCCGAGGAGCTGGCCGCTTTCGCGCGGCGTCGCCTGCCCGGAGACGTCGTCCTCGCCCTGACGGGCGAGGGCCCGCGCAAGGCTTCCAGCGCCGCAAACGCTCTCTGTGTCCGACACCG
>JANMPW010000070.1:0-7164 GCA_031370065.1 Acidobacteriota bacterium | reverse complement strand
CCATGGCTTCCTCGACCAGATGCACTTCGCTCGCCTTGGCTCGGTAGGCGCTGTCTTTCACGGCGCGCTTCTCGACTTGCGTGATCTCGCTCGGCACGCCGATGACAATCCGGGGGCGCACCCAGACGTTCCGGTTGTGGGCCTTCTTGATGAAGTAGGTCAGCATCTTCTCGGTCACCTCGAAGTCGGCGATGACGCCGTCCTTCATTGGGCGGATGGCCACGATGTTTCCCGGCGTGCGCCCGAGCATCTCCTTGGCCTCGGTGCCCACCGCTTCCACGCGGTTGGTCGCGGTGTTGACCGCGACGATCGATGGCTCGCGCACGACGATCCCCTTGCCGCGCGCGAAGACCAGCGTGTTCGCCGTGCCGAGATCGATCGCCAGGTCGTTCGAGAAAATGGAGAAAATGGATTTCCAGGCCAACGAAACCTCCTAGGGCCGGTCAACGGGAGACGGGAAACGGCAGACGACCGCGTCTAGCATCTTCCGTCTTCCGTCTCCCGATGCAGTGAACTCACAACGACTCCACGAATACCCGCACGCGCCGGACCGTCTCGTTGCCCGACGCGTCCACCGACTTGACGACGAGGACCGTAGCACCATCCCGCTCGATCGTGATCGTCTTCTTGAACGAGCCGTCGGGCTCGAGGTCCGCCGGCTCGGCGTTGACGGTCACGATGGCGCCGGGCTCCGTCTTTCCGTAGACGAGGAACAGGTTGCCCATCTGCTGCGGCGGATAGACGGTCAGATCCGGGGGCGTCGCGTCGCCCGAGCCCGATTTCAGCGGCTCGGTCACCATCTTGAAACGCCGCACCGCGCTCCAGTCCGAGGTCAAGCCGCTCGATTCGATGGCCGCCACGCGCCAGAAGTAGGACCCTTCCCTGAGACCTTGACGCGGGCGCTCGTCTGCACGCGGTCGTCGAGGTCGACCTCCGTCGCGTCGGGCACGAAGAGCCGCGAGCGCGAGATCTGGAGGCGATATCGCGCAGCGTCCGGGACCTTCGTCCACTTCAGCTCGACCTGGTCGCCCGTCTTAAGGTCGTAGATCCGGTTGTCTGCCGGCAGCGCCGGCTGCGGCGCGTCCGGCAGCGCCACCTTCGGCGAGAAGGTGTGCGTCTTCGCCTGAGCCGAAACCTTCTCGCGGCCCTCCAGCGTGACGCTCTCCTTTCCGGTGGACACCGTCGTCCGGCCGCGGTAACTCGTGACTTCCGTCTTGTCACCCGGCACGACGTCGACCGAAACGCGGGAGTCCCGGTCAATCGCGGCGGTCGCCGTGTCCGTGGCCACCGTCGAGGTCGCGCCCGACGTGTAGACGTTGACGGCGCCGGAGATCATCTTGATCTGGCTTCCGTTGACCTCCGACGAGACCGGGCGGCGGCACTCGAAGAGCGAGCCCGGGCGGATCGTGTAGAGCGTTCCGTCGTAGAACATGATCTCGGCCGAGCCCGTGCGCCCGGCTTTCACGAAGTCGCCGTCGAAGAGCGGCTCACGCTGACGCGCCGGCTCGAACGTCGAGCGTCCGGCCCGCTGCAACGCGACGTCGCCCTCGACGAAGATGAACGTGGCGTCCCCTTGCTCGCCGGCGCCCGAGCCGCCGAGCGTGCGACGCGAGTAAGACTGGGACTCGACGGCGAGCCGGAAGGCCTCTTCGTACCGGAATCCCGAGAACGATTCCCGGGCGTCGCGCAGGAAATCCCGCGCCTGCGCCACGTTCGAACCCGGCCGCGTGGCGCCCACGGACCGGGTCGCGCGGGCCAGCAGTGTCTCGGCCTGGGCGATTTCGGCCTGGGCCCGCTCCTTCGGAGAGCCGTGGCTGCGCAGATAGACGAAGTACCCGACGCCGCCGGCGACCAGAAGAAGGACGAGGACGATTGCCCACTGGCGAATCTTCTGGATCGGGATGACGAACCAGTCGAGATCGGTTCCCGCCGGCTGGCCGGACTTCCGCTTGCGCATAAACTCCCGAAACTGCGGGACTTACCCCTCTCGCTTATAGCACACTTGGCCGGAACCGCAGGTGTCGGCGGCATGCCGGCCCGGCTCGGCGCGAGGACCCCAAGCCACGCTCGGCCCGACGCAGCCGCCTGCTATAGTCGCCCGTCCTCGAACGTTTTTCCGGAGGGTTTTCGATGCTCAAAACGATGCGCAACAGCTTCCATCACTTGAAGTGGACGCTGTTCGTCGTGATCGGCGTTTTCATCCTCGGGTTCGTCTTCTGGTCGGGCTCGGGAACGGACCAGGACAAGGCCGGCCAGATCGTGGCCGAGGTCGGCGGCGAGCGGATCACCGCCGTCGAGTTCGACCGGCAGTACCGCGCCCAGGTGGAGCGCTACCGGCAGATGTACCAGGGGAACTTCTCGCCGGAGCTCGAGCGCGCGCTCGACCTTCCCCGCAACGTGCTCGATTCGATGATCGAGCGGATGCTGCGGCTCGAAGCGGCCAAGCGCCTCGACCTCCACGTGTCTGACGACGAGCTCGCGAAGAAGATCGTGTCGCTGCCCTTCTTCCTGGACAACGGCCAGTTCCTCGGCCGCGAGAAGTACGAGAAAAAGCTCCGCTCGAACAACATCGTGCCCGAGCGCTTCGAGGAAGAGCTACGCGAGGACATGCTGCTCGAAACGTACTCCGGGCTCGTGAAGGCCTCGGTGGTCGTTCCGGACGCGGAGCTTGCCCGCGAGTTCTCGACGCGCAACGACAAGGCCACGATCGAGTACATCCTCGTGCCCCCCGCCCGCCTCGAGTCCAACGTGCAGCCGACCGAGGCCGACCTGCAGGCCTACCTCGAAAAGCACAAGGACCGCTACCGCGCGCCGGTCCAGCGCAAGATCAAGTACCTGCTCATCGACCGGGCGCGGGTGCGCTCCAAGATGGCGCCGAACGAGCCGGACGTGCGCTCCGAGTACGACCGGCGCAAGGACTCCTTCAGCGTCCCCGAACAGGTCAACGCCGCCCACATCCTCATCGCCGTGAAGCCCGACGGCGGCGCCAACGCGGACGCGGTCGCGAAGGCCCGGGCCGAAACCATCGCCGCGCGCGCGAAGGTCGCCGGCGCCGACTTCGGGAAGCTCGCCAGCGAGAACACGGACGACCCCAGCGGAAAGACGAGCGGCGGGCAGCTGCCGCAATTCTCCCACGGGCAGATGGTGCCGGAGTTCGAGCAGGCGGCCTTCTCCATGGCGCCCGGCGAGATCCGCGGGCCCGTCAAGACGCAGTTCGGCTACCACATCATCAAGCTCGTTTCGAAGACGCCGTCCCGCACGCGCACCTTCGAAGAAGCGCGCCCCTCGCTCGTGTCGGAGCTCTCCGAGCGCCAGGCCTCCGCCGAGGCGGACCGCCTTTCGAAGGAGCTCGCCCAGAAGTTGAAGAGCATGCGGTCGGCCTCGGACGACGACCTGCGCAAGCTCCAGAGCGACGCCGTCACCTTCAACACGACCGAGTGGAGCGCGCGCGGCGACAGTGTCCAGGGCATCGGCGCCAACCAGAAGTTCTCCGACGAGGCGTGGACGACGCCGGTCGGCAAGACCTCGTCGACGCCCGTCACCACGGCGCGGGGCATCGCGTTTGTGAAGCCCGCCGAGGAGCGCGCCGCGGGCCAGCCGCCCTTCGCGGAGCTCAAGGCCCGCGTCGAATCCGAGTGGAAGGTCGAACGCCGCCAGAAGGACGCCCTCGCCCAGCTCGAGCCCGCCGCGAAGGAGCTTTCTTCCGGAACGACGCTCGCGGCGCTTGCCGGCCGCTACGGCACGGAGGTCAAGACCACGACCGAGTTCGGGCCCGGCGGCCCGGTCCCGGAGCTCGGCGCCGCGCCCGAGCTCACCGGCGCCGTTTTCAAGACGGCGCAGGGTCAGGCCGGCCCCGCGGTCGCCGTGCCCAACGGCTTCGTTCTCTACCGCGTCCTGACGCGCACCGAGGGCGATCGCGGCACGTTCGAGGCGCAAAAAGGGCAGCTGCGGGAATCCATCCGCAGCCGCGAGGCCGACCGCCTGACGCGCGCATACCTCCAGCAGCTGCGCGCCTCGCGGAAGGTCGAAATCAACGAGCAACTGCTCGCGTCCTTCTTGCGCGACACCGCAAACGGACGGCGGAGCTAGGCGTCGATTCTCGAGAGACCATTCACGGCCGCGCCCCAACCGAAACCCTCTCCCCCGAGGGGAGAGGGAAGGGCGACGGGTCAGTCTCACCCGCCCACACAAGAACCGCTCCTGCCGCCGTCGAAGTCAGCAGGAGTTCCCCTCGCCCCAACCCTCGCCCGCCGGGAGAGGGGGTAGGCCTCCGCCTCCAGTTGCCGTAACTCAGTGAACATCGCTTCGGGCCCGCGACCGGTGACGAGCGTGAAAGCTACAATCGCCCCATGATTGGTCGCCTGACCGGCCGCGTCGCGACGAAGACGCCGGACCAGGTCCTGCTCGAAGTCGGGGGTGTGGGATACCTGGTTCACATTCCCCTTTCGACGTTCTACGAGCTGCCTGAGAACGAAAGCCCGGCGTCGCTCTGGATTCACACGCATGTCCGGGAGGACGCGCTCGCGCTCTACGGGTTTCTGACCGAGCGGGAACGCGCGCTCTTCCTCCTGCTGCTCGGCGTGACCGGGATCGGCCCGCGCGTTGCGCTGACCGTTCTCTCTGGCATTCCGCCGGCCGAGCTCGTCGACGCCCTGCGCCAGCAGGACGTCCGCAGGCTCGTGGCGGTGCCCGGCGTCGGCAAGAAGACCGCCGAGCGGATGGTGCTCGAGCTCGCCGAGAAGGTCGCGAGCCTGCCCGGCGAGGCCCCGACGAAGGAGCCCGCCGCCGTCGCCGCCGACGACGTGATCTCCGCTCTCGTCAACCTTGGATACCGCAGGGCCGAGGCCGAGCGGGCCGTGGACGCGACCGCGCGCGCGGGCGGATCGCGGGAGTTCGGCGATTTCCTGAAGGAAGCGCTCCGGCGGCTGACGGCGGGCTGAGTCGGTGCGCAGTCATCGGGAAAGATAGACTCCACCGGCTTGACCGAACCAAAGGAAATCCTCACCGGCACCGCCCTCGAGGACGACACCGCCGTCGAGCCGAAGCTGCGTCCGCAGAGTCTCGGCGAGTACATCGGCCAGACCAAGGTCCGCGAGAACCTTTCCGTCTTTCTCGCGGCCGCGAAGGGCCGCGGAGAGCCGCTCGACCATGTCCTCCTGACGGGGCCCCCGGGTCTGGGCAAGACGACGCTCGCGCACATCGTGGCGCGGGAGATGGGCGCGGGCCTGCGGCTGACGGCCGGCCCGATGATCGCGCGCGCGGGCGACCTCGCGGGGATCCTGACGAACCTCCAGCCCCGGGACGTCCTCTTCGTGGACGAGATCCACCGCCTCTCGCCGACGGTCGAAGAAATCCTCTACCCGGCGATGGAGGATTTCCGGCTCGACGTCCTGATCGGCGAAGGCCCGATGGCGCGCACCATGAAGGTGGACCTGCCTCCCTTCACGCTTATTGGCGCCACGACGCGGCCCGGGCTGCTCTCGCAGCCCCTGCACGGGCGCTTCGGCATCACGCTGCGGCTCGACTTCTACGACGTCTCCGCGCTGGCCCAGATCGTGGACCGCTCGGCGCGTATCCTCGCGATCCGGATCACTCCGGAGGCCGCGCGCGAGATCGGGGCCCGCAGCCGCGGCACGCCCCGCATCGCCAACCGCCTCCTGCGGCGGTTGCGCGACTTCGCGGAGGTCGCGGGCAAGGACGAGATCGACCTGGGCACGGCCAGGCAGGCGTTGGCGCGGCTCGAGGTCGACGAGCACGGGTTCGATGAGTTGGACCGCCGCATCCTCGCGACGATCATCGAGAAATTCGGCGGCGGACCCGTGGGCGTCGGCGCGATCGCCGCCTCCCTCGGCGAGGACCGCGGCACGCTCGAGGACCTCTACGAGCCCTACCTGCTCCAGGCCGGCTTCCTGCAACGAACGCCGCGCGGGCGCGTTGCCTCCGCCGCTGCCTACCGCCATCTCGGGATCGTTGCGCCGAAGAGGGATGGGAGCCTCTTCTAGTCGAGGGTCGAGAGGCGGGAGAGCCGCCACAGACCGACCCCTCGACTCCAGACTCTAGACTCTCGACTTCCCCATGAAGCGCGGCATCCTCGTCTACAATCCCACGGCCGGGCAGCGGGACCGGCGGCGTGCGATGAGCGCGCTGATCGACCGGCAGCGCCGGCGGGGGCTCGAGCTCGTCAACGCTCCGACGAGCGGGCCCGGCGACGCAACGGAGATCGTCAAGAGCTTCCTTGCGCGTGGCCTCGACGTCGTGGCGGTCTACGGCGGCGACGGCACGGTGTCGGAGGTCGCGTGCGGCGTCGCCGGCTCGCGGGTCCCGCTCGCTGTCCTGCCGGGCGGCACGTCGAACGTGCTCGCCATCGAGCTCGGCATCCCGACCTCACTTCTGCGGGCGGAGGCGCTGCTGCACGAGGGCACGCCGCACGCGCTGCGGCTCGCGCACGCAGGCGGACGCCCCTTCCTCCTGTGGGCGGGCGTGGGGATCGACGCGCGGGTTATGGACAAGATGAGCCTCGCGTGGAAGCGAAGGCTCGGGCGCGCCGGAATTCTCCCCACCGCCGTGGCCCAGTTCCTGCGCTACGAGTTCCCGAGCCTCGAGGTCGAGATCGACGGCGCCAGGCACGAGGCGACCTTTGCCGTCGCCTCGCGGGCGCGCCACTACGCGGGCAGCTGGGTCATTGCGCCGGACGCGAAGCCGGACAGCGACACCTTCGACGTGCTCCTCTTCGCCGGGCGAAGCCATGTCAGGCTCGCCCAGCTTTTCCAGCAGATGGCGGCCGGCCGCAGCGGGCACCTGAAGAACGGGATCGCCCGGATCGTGCGCGGCCGAAGCGTGTCCATCCGCTCGCTCGACGGAAGCCCGGTCGAGGTCCAGGTGGACGGAGACTGCGTCCTCGCCACACCGATCTCCTGCCGCATCGGGATGGAGATGGTGCGGATCCTCGTGCCGAAGAAGCGTTGACGGTCTTTCGACCGCGGGCGTTCGCTTCTCCAACGGCGGCCGAGGCTTGATCATGCATTCGGTTCGTAGGGGCGGGGCTTGCCCCGCCCGGGCGGCCCAGAGGGCCGCCCCTACGACGCCCAAACGCGAATGATTTCGGTTACGGAACACTCGCTACTTCTTGCCCGACAGGACCGTCTTCTCGACCACGGCGACGCC
>JANMPW010000050.1:0-1599 GCA_031370065.1 Acidobacteriota bacterium | reverse complement strand
GTCGCGGTGATCGGCGCGGGCCCCGCGGGTCTCGCCGCCGCTCACGATCTCGCCCTGCTCGGGTATGACGTCACCGTCTTCGAGGCTTCCGAAGAACCAGGCGGCATGATGCGCTTCGGAATTCCCGAGTACCGGCTGCCGCGCAGTCTCATCCGGCAGGAGATCGACAAGATCCTAGCGCTCGGAGTGACCCTTCGGCTCAAGGAGCCGCTCACCGCCATCCGCGGCCTCAAGGAACTTCGGGCCGAGGGATTCGAGTCCTTCTTCCTTTCCGTCGGGGTTTCGCGAGGCCGCGAACTGAGCGCCCCGGGGGTCGAGCTCGATGGCGTGGTGAAGGCGGTCGACTATCTGTTGAATGTGAATCGCGGGTACCGCCTTCCCCTCGGACCACGCGTGGTCGTGATCGGCGGCGGCTTCGTCGCCTTCGACGCGGCGCGCACCGCGCTACGCCTTGAGCGTGAGAGCGCGGAAGGAGAACTCGACGCACTGGTGTCGGAGTCGGATGCGCGCGCGAAAGAAGCGATCGACTCGGCTCGGGCCGCGATACGCGGGGGGGCCGCGGAAGTGACCATCGTCTCACTCGAGAGATTCGAGGAGATGCCGGTCCTGCGCACCACCCAGGGCCACGAGGAATTCGAAGAGACGAAGAACGAAGGCGTGGCCTTCCTGCCCGGCCGCGGGCCAAAGCAGTTTCTCGGGTCCACCCGCCTCGAAGCCATCGAACTTCGGGCCGTGCGTTCGGTCTTCGACGATCACGGGCGCTTCGCTCCGGTCTACGACGATGACGACGTCCTCACCTTGGAAGCGGACTCGTGCATCCTGGCCATCGGCCAGCAGACGGAATTGTCCTTCCTCAAGCCGGAAGACGGAGTCGAAGTCCTGAAGAGCGGCTCGGTGAAAGTCGATCCCGCATCGCTCGCCACCACTGCGCCGGGCGTGTTCGCCGGCGGCGACGTGGCCTTCGGCCCGCGCAACCTCATCGAGGCGGTGGCGAACGGAAAGCGGGCGGCGCGCTCCATCCACGAGCATCTCTCCCGCGAGGCCGCGCGCATCGAACGCACTCTTGCGATTGAAGTCCTGCCTACCGCGCAGTACCGAATGATGGCCGGATTCGAGATCCTCGATCGCAAGGCGGCGCCCACGCTCGATCTGGGCCGGCGGACCGGCATTGCCGAAGTGGAGACCGGCTACGACACCGCTCAGGCCCGCGCTCAGGCCTCGCGATGCCTGGTCTGTCACGTGCAGACGATCTACGACCCGGAGAAATGCATTCTCTGTTCGCGGTGCGTCGATGTCTGTCCCGAGTTCTGCCTCGCCATCGTTCCGGTCGATCAACTGGCCCTTCCCGAGGATGCGCGCGACGAGCTGCTGGAGCGGGCGCAGGCACATGGCCTTCCTCTCGCCGCCATGGTGAAGGACGACGATCGCTGCATCCGCTGCGGCTTGTGCGCCATCCGTTGTCCTACCGATGCGATGACCATGGAGAGGTTTCAGATCACGGAGCGATACGCGGCGCCATCCGGGCCGGCGGATGCGTCAAGGAGCGAGAGATGACCGAACCCAACGATCGCCGCGATTTCATGATGAAGGCCGGCTTCG
>JANMPW010000045.1:0-4494 GCA_031370065.1 Acidobacteriota bacterium | reverse complement strand
TCCGCGCGCAGTCGCCGCAGACGCGGATCATTCTGCTGACCGCGTACGGCTCGCGCGAGATCGAGGCCGAGGCGCGCCGGCGCGGCGCGGACGCATTCCTCCATAAACCCAAGCCGCTTTCGGAAGTTGCAAGGATCGCCTCGGGCCTGATGGCCGCGGGGCAGGGACACCCGGCGCCGTAACGCAAGAGTGAGGTAACGATGGCACGCAAGAAGATCCTCCTGGTCGACGACTCGAGCACGGTCCTGATGATGGAGAGGATGATCCTGAACAAGGGCTCCTACGACCTCGTCACGGCCCGAGACGGTTCGGAGGCCGTCGAGCGGGCCTTCGCCGAGCGGCCCGACCTCATCCTGCTCGACGTGATCATGCCGCGCATGAATGGCTTCGAGGTCTGCAAAAAGATCCGCGAAGACGAAGGCATGAAGACCGTGCCGATCATCATGGTCACCACGCGCGGCGAGGGCGAGAACGTCGAGAGCGGTTTCCAGAGCGGCTGCAGCGACTACATCACGAAGCCCTTCAGCAGCCTCGAGCTCCTGACGAAGATCGAGAGCTACCTCGCCGAGGACAAGCGATGAAGCCCGCCGGCGGCGCTCCCGAGTCCTACGTCGAGAAGGTGCGCGACGACACGCGTCGCTACGTCCAGGCCCTGCTCGAGGAGAACGGAAAGCTCCGCGTATTGACGGCCTCGCTCGAGAGCGAGAACCGGTTCCTGAACGAGCAGGTCGCTGCCCTCCAGAAGGACGTCGAGAGCCACTGGCTGGAGCGCGAGCGCCTCCAGAAGAGCCTCGCCGCGGTCGAGGAAGAGAACCGCCGCTTCTCCGAGCAGTACGTCGGGGTCGAGCAGCAGAACACGGACCTCGCCAGCCTCTACGTGGCGAGCTACCGCCTGCACGCCACGCTCGACCGGGGCGAAGCACTCTCGATCGTCCAGGACATCATCTGCAACCTCATCGGATCCGAGGAGATCGCGATCTTCGAGGCGGACGAGCAGGGCTCCGGCCTGTCGCTCGTGGCGTCCCTCGGGATCGAGCCGGAGCCCTTCCGCTCGGTTCCGCTGGGCCGCGGGGTCATCGGACGGTGCGCGCGGACCGGGGCGATCTACCTCACGGGCCGCGATGACGCCGCCGGGCTGCGCCCCGAGGAAAAGGACCTCTCGGCCTGCATCCCGCTGTACTTCGACGGGCGACTGCTCGGCGTCGTGGCCATCTTCCGGCTGCTGCCGCAGAAGACGGGCCTCGTCGCGCTCGACCACGAGCTCTTCGACCTGCTCGCCAGCCACGCGTCCAAGGCGCTCTACTGCACGGAGCTCCAGTCCCGCGTCGCGGGTGCGGCCGGGGCGAGCCGATGAGTGGACAGCGCCCGGCCGCGGCCTGGGCCGAGACGGTGGGAGAGCAGACCGCCGCAAGGCGGGCAGCGGCCTCGCCGCACGAGCTCACGCGCGACCTCATCCGGGTCTACCTCCAGCCCGGGCAGCTCTACGCCGCAACCCAGCCGAGCGCGGTGACGACGGTCCTCGGGTCATGCGTGGCGGTCTGCCTGTGGGACCCGATCGAGTGCGTGGGCGGCATGAACCACTACCTCCTTCCGTTCTTCGCCGGTGCGGGCTCGGGCTCTCCTCGTTTCGGCAACGCGGCCATGGCGCAGCTCGTCGACCGGCTCGTCGCTCTCGGCGCGGTCCGCGGCCGGCTGCAGGCCAAGGTCTTCGGGGGCGCGTGCGTGCTCGAAGCGTTCCAGGCGCGGCAGGGTCACCTCGGCGAAAAGAACGCCGCCGTGGCTTTCAAGCTCCTCGAAGAGCTCGCGATCCCGGTCGTATCGCGCGACGTCGGCGGCCAGTCGGGCCGCAAGCTGATCTTTCACACCGACCAGGGCACCGCCTGGGTCGCGAAGCTGTAGGGCCGCGATGGAATTCGACGCCGAAGCCCTGCTACTGACCTTCATCGCCGAAACAGAGGAGAACCTCCGGGTGATGGAGGAGGGCCTGCTCTCGCTCGAGACGCGCCCGGACGACCCGGAGGTCCTGCAGACGATTTTCCGGATGGCCCACACGCTCAAGGGCAACTCGGCCTCGCTCGGCTTCTCGGGTGTCGCCGAGTTCGCTCACGCGCTCGAGGACCAGCTCGAGCGGCTGCGCAAGCGCACTCGTGCGGCCACGCCCGGGCTCGTCACGGTCCTGCTCGAGTCCATCGACGCGCTGCGCGAGATGCTGCCGGTCGCCGTCGAGGGAAACCACGAGATCGGGCCGCGGCACCAGGAGGTCCTCCTGCGGCTCGCGGCGGGCGCACCCGCGCCGCAGGCGGCCTCGGCCGTGGCGGCCCCGGCGCGCAACGACGATGCCCAGCGCCCGAGCGAGCAGGGGCGCACGCTGCGGGTCGCGGTCGAGAAGCTCGACCGGCTGATGACGCTGGCCGGCGAGATCGCGATCTCCCGGAGCCGGCTGCGCCAGATCCTCGAGGAGCACGAGGAGCCGGGGGCGCTCGAGGCGCACCAGGACGCAGCGCAGCTGCACGCGGAGCTCCAGGAGCTCGTGATGCAGGTCCGCATGGTCCCCGTCGGCCCGATCCTGAAGCAGTACGTCCGGACCGCCCGGGACCTGGCGGCCGCGCAGGGCAAGCTGGCGCGCGTCGTCATCGAGGGCGAGGACGTCGAGGTCGACACGACGATCGTCGAGCACCTGCGCGACCCGCTGACGCACATGATCCGCAACGCGCTCTTTCACGGGATCGAGGCGCCCGAGGCGCGGCGCGCCGCCGGCAAAGACCCCTGCGGCGTGATCGCACTGTCCGCGTGGCGCGAAGCGGGCTCCATCGTCATCCAGCTCGCCGACGACGGCGCCGGCTTCAACCGGGACCGGATCGTCGAAGAGGCACGCCGGCGCGGGCTCGCGGACGAGCCCGAGAAACTCGCCGACCCGGAGCTCTATCGCCTCGTCTTCGAGCCGGGGTTCTCGACGGCCGAGAGCGTCACGGAGTGGTCCGGGCGCGGCATGGGAATGGACGTCGTGCGCGAGCGCATCGCGGCGCTGCGGGGCTCGATCGCGATCGAGAGCCGTCCGGGCGCGGGGACATCGATCCGGATCCGGCTGCCCCTGACGCTTGCGATCATCGAGGGCTTCGGCGTCGGCATCGGCGGCGAGACCTACGTGATCCCGGTGGACCGCGTCGTCGAGTGCATGGAGCTGCCGCCCTCGAACCGCGCCGGCCGGAGCGAGGCGCAGGGCATCCTCGAGCTGCGGGGCGAGCCGTTGCCGTTCGTGCGCCTGCGCAGCCTCTTCGGCGCCGGGCAGACGCCCGCCGCCCGGGAGAGCGTCGTCATCGTACGCCACGATCTTGCGCGGGCGGGCATCGTCGTCGACCGCCTGCACGGACAGAGCCAGGCGGTGATCAAGCCGCTCGGCGAACTCTTCCATGGCGTGCGCGGCCTGTGCGGATCCACGATTCTCGGAGACGGAAGGGTGGCGTTCATCCTGGACGTGCCCGGCCTTCTCGACACGGTCCTGTCCCGGGCCGTTTCCGCCCCGGCGGCATGAGGCATAAGGAGTCGATCATGAAATCCTGGCCACGCGTTCTTCTCTTCGTCGCGCTCGGTATCTGGGCTGCGCGGTCCGGCGCGCAGGACGCCAGCGCCTACAAGGTGATCGTCCACCCGGCCAATGCAACGACGCAGCTCTCGCGGCTCAAGGTCGGCGAGATGTTCCTGAAAAAGGCCACGCGGTGGCCGGAAGGGGCTCCCGTCATGCCGGTGGAGCCATCCGCCAGGACGCCCATCCGGCAGAGGTTCACGCTCGAGATCTACGGCAAGCAGGTCATCGCGATCTCGGCCTACTGGCAGCAGATGATCTTCAGCGGCAAGGCCATCCCCCCTCCGGAGAAATCGAGCGATGTCGACGTCGTCGCGTACGTCCGGGACACGCCGGGCGCCATCGGATACGTCTGGGCCGGCGCCGACACATCGGGCGTCCGGATCGTCGCGGTCACGGATTGAAGGAGCGCCCATGCTGAAGAATCTCTCCATCCGCTGGAAGGTGATTCTCCTTCCGTGCTTTGCCGCGGTCGGGTTTCTCCTTCTGCTCGCCGTCAACTTCGCGCTCGGCCGGCGCGAAGAGCGCCAGCTCGGCCTGATCGAGGCCGGATTCGTGCCCTCCCTCGAGTTCTCGCGGGACCTCGAGGAGACGCTGACGGCCCTGCAGCGGCAGCTTCAGGACTCGGTGGCGGCGCAGGACTCCGAGACGCTCAACGGCGCCGGCGCGCTGCGGGACCGGTTTCTCAAGCGGCTCGAGGACGAAAAGGAAAACCCCGTCGTCGACCGCGATGAGCGCGACAAGCTCGTCCGCGCCTTCCAGGAGTACTGGACGCTGGCGAGCTCCGTCAGCAACCGCATGATCCACCAGAAGGCGGGCGAGGACCTGACCCTGAACCTCACGGCGATGACCGCCCAGTTCAATCAGATCACCGAGACCCTGAAGGCTCGCACGCGCCACGACCGCGAGGC
>JANMPW010000038.1:0-10953 GCA_031370065.1 Acidobacteriota bacterium | reverse complement strand
CCGCAGTCCGGCCGCCCGGTCAACGAGCTGCTCGAGCTTCTCTTCACGCGCGTCATCCCGAAGAGCTTCAACACGGCCGGGCCCGGATACCTCGCCTACATACCGGGCGGCGGGCTGCCGCACTCGGCCGTCGCGAACCTCATCGCCGACGCGGTCAACCGCTACGTCGGGGTGTTCGCCGCCGCGCCGGGCCTGGCGCAGATCGAATCCAACGTCGTGCGCTGGTTCGCCGACCTCGCCGGGTATCCGCCAGCCGCCGGAGGCATCCTGACGAGCGGCGGCTCACTGGCCACCTTCTCGGCGCTCGTGGCCGCGCGCCGGGACCGGCTGCCGGAGAACTTCCTCTCCGGGACCCTCTACGCCTCCGACCAGACGCACCACGCGCTGCAGAAGGCAGCACTGCTCGCCGGGTTCCCGACCGACAGCGTCCGCGAGATTCCCACGGACGACGCCTACCGCATTCGCGTCCCCGCGCTCGTCGAGGCCGTTGCCGCGGACCGTGCCGCGGGCCGGACGCCCTTTTTCGTCGCGGGCAACGCGGGCACGACCAACACCGGCGCCGTGGACGATCTCGCCGCGCTCGCGGACCTGTCCGCCCGCGAACGGCTCTGGTTTCACGTGGACGGCGCGTACGGCGGATTCTTCCTCCTGACCCGGGAGGGACGCCGCCGGATGGCGGGCATCGAGCGCGCCGATTCCATCGTGCTCGATCCGCACAAGGGGCTCTTCCTTCCCTACGGGACGGGCGCCCTGCTCGTGCGGGACGGCGAAACGCTCCGGCGAGCGCATGCCCTGTCGGCCGAATACTTGCCCTCGATGCAGGAAGACCCGGACCTCGTGGACTTCAACATGCTCTCGCCGGAGCTCTCCCGCGACTTCCGCGGGCTGCGCGTCTGGCTGCCCTTGAAGATGCACGGGATCGGCCCGTTCCAGACGAACCTCGAGGAGAAGCTGGAGCTCGCCCGGCATGCGGCGCGGGAGCTCGCGCGGATGCCGGGCATCGAGATCCTCGCGGAGCCCCAGCTCTCGATCCTGGCCTTCCGCCTCGCGCGCACGGGGCTCGACGCGCCCGCGCTCGATCTGTTGAACCGGGAGCTGCTCGAGCGGATCAACGCGAAGAAACGCGTCTACCTGACCGGCACGATGCTGCGCGGCCGCTTCGCCATCCGCATCTGCGTGCTGTCCTTCCGCACGCACCGCGATCGGATGGACGAGGGGTTGGACGACATCCTTGCCGCGCTCGCTGAAATCCAAGGAGCAAGGCCATGACACCCGTGGGTCTGTGCGGGACGCGGTGCCGATCGCCGACCCCGAGTCCGGACGCGCGACGATGCGGATGAGGCCCGGACCCGGGAGGGGAAATTAGAGGTTGCCCCCGGCTCGAGGAATCCGTTAACCTCGCAAACGGTGGCAGTCCATCGTTCCACGGTCGGCTTGTTCTGGTGCCATCCGCTGGTTTTGCCGCAGTTCGAGCAGCTGATTTCCGATGGCGGGTATCGGCTACTGGCACGGCGGCTCGAAGCCAACCGGATACCGGACTTTGAGAACCTCTCGGTTCCGAAGGCCTCTGTCTACATCGTCGAGGCCCACCCGCAGATGCCCGTGACCGAGGCGGTCGTTACCGGAATCCACGCCCACCAGGCCACCGCCCGCATCCTCGTCCTCGGCGAAAGGTTCAGCGATCCCGTGGCGTTCGCTCTGCTGCGCCTTGGGGTCAAGGGCCTGCTGACCTATGCCGAGGCCACGCGCACGCTCCCGCACGCCCTCCAGACCGTGATCGATTCGGGCCTGTGGATCGGCAGGGCGCTGCTCTCGCGCTTCGTGGACTCGGCGCTCTGTAACGTTCCGCTGCGCATCTACGCCACTGGGTACGAGGGACTCACGCGCCGGGAGCGCCAGGTGCTCGAGGCCGTCCTCGACAATCTTTCCAACAAGGAGATCGCCAGCCGCCTCCAGATGTCCGAGCGCACCGCGAAGTTCCATGTCTCGAACCTGCTCGTCAAACACGGCGTCCGCCGCCGCACCGACCTTCTCTTCCGCGCGCTGCAGAACTCCGGCACGAAGCGGCCGGAGGGCCCGGGCGGTTCGGTCTCGGCCTCGGCGGCCTGACCGGCCGCCGCCCTCCGCAGCATTCCCCGATAAACTCCGCGCCGGCTTCGACGTAAAGACCTCCAGTCCCCAAAGGAGGTCACATGAAGAAGAGCTCCATCCTCGTTTTCGCCGCATTCGTCCTGGCCACTGCGTCGGCACTCGCCCAGAGCCCCCCGTTGACCGCCGGGGGCGGCTACTCGACGGCCCCGGACCTTCTCGCCTTCGACGCGGCAATGCGCGCCGACAAGCTCCTGTCGCCCGCCTGGACCGACTGGTACTTTTCCGACAAGGAAAAGGCCCCTGTCGCGGGCGCTCCTGCGCGCAAGCATTCGGGTGCCGGGGGCTTCGCCGGCGGCACGGCCGGCGTCAACGCCGTCATCGAAACCGACCTCGATACCGGCTACTCGATCGTCGTGCTGTCCAACGACGACCCTCCCTCGGCCGAGGCCGTGGCGAAGAAGATCCGGCAGTGGCTCGGGTTGAAGTGAACGCGCTTCACACCTTGCGCTTGAGCAGCATCAGCGTCCACAGGTAGACGCCGTAGGCCGCGAGGCCGAACGCGATGATCCCGGTGAAGACGGGACCGAACGCGGCGTGCGAGAAGGCCCGGAGCGCCCCGCCCATGGATTGCACGCGATCGGGATTGCCCTCGCCGGCCGCGCGGCAGAGGAAGTAGCCGAGCGCGCACAGGACGAGCCCCCGGGCGATCAGGCCGAAGCGCGCGACCGCGGACAGGATTCGAACGAGCCGCCGCGGAAGAAGATCGCGGCGGAACGGCAGGTGACCTCGCACCCCCTGCCAGGCCTCCCATACGCCTCCCCCGGCGACAACGACACCGGCGAGCGTGAGAACCGGAGGTCCCCAGAATTCGGCGAGCAGCCAGGAGATGCCGGCCTTCTCGAGCGAGCCGCCCCCCTGTCCGACGTGAAAGAGCAGCCGCGCGGCCGCCCAGGCGAGCGTGGCGTATCCAAACCCGTTCACGGCGAGACCGACCCGAGAGAGCCCCTTGCGCTTGCCCGCGGCCGCCTCGATGAAATGCACGAGCGCGATCGCCGCAAGCCCCGCGACGACGGCGCCGAGAACGAGCGCTCCCCGCGGGCGTTCGAGCAGGAAGCGCAATGCGCCCGGAATGCCCTCCTCCCGCCGACGGGCACCGAGCAGCGCCACGCGCGCGGAAACGATCCCGAGGGCGACATAGATCGCGCCGGTCGCGCCGAGGCCCGCCCGTACGGAAATGTTGCGCAGCACTGGACCATGATCCACGGGCTCGCCCCATCGGGGCAACCCCCGAGTTTGCGGTAGACTCCCGCGGCCCTTTCGAGGGGCAAGAAAGGAATCGAAGACCCATGACAAAGACGACGATCAGGCTTCTCTCGACGGCATTCGCCGCCGCGCTCTTCGCGGCCCCGACGTTTGCCGACGACCCGAAGCCCACACCCGCGCCCGAGGCGGCGAAGAAGAGCGAGAGCAAGATGACCAAGACTCCGAGCGGCCTGCAGTACGAGGACACGAAGGTGGGCATCGGCGCGTCGCCGCAGAAGGGCCAGACCTGCGTCATGCACTACACCGGCTGGCTCTGGGAGAACGGCGCCAAGGGCAAGAAGTTCGACAGCTCCCTCGACCGGGGCACGCCGTTCTCGTTCCCGATCGGCCAGGGGCGAGTGATCAAGGGATGGGACGAGGGCGTCGCGACCATGAAGGTCGGCGGCCAGCGCACGCTCCTGATTCCGCCCGATCTCGGCTACGGCTCGCGCGGCGCCGGCGGCGCCATTCCGCCCAACGCAACGCTGATCTTCGAAGTCGAGCTGCTCGAGATCAAGTAGCCCTTTCGACCTTCCACGCGGACAATCCGGCGGAGTCGCACTCGTGCGGCTCCGCCTTTTTTTGTCACATGCCCGAACGGGCAGGCTTCCCCCGGCGGGCCACAAGCTTGTGCAGCCAAGGGTTAGCGCATCACCTGGGAGCGGGCATGGAAGCTGCTACAATTTCAACAAAAGAAAGAGGATATGGTCGATTTGCCGACGTCCGGGGGCCGACGCGGGCCGTCTTTGACCCTTCCGGGCAGGGGCCGGAGGCGCGCGTGAGCACTCCCGCACCTTTTCTCTCCCGGCACCTCGGCGACTACCTGCTCGTCGCCCAGCTCTCCGAGGACCCGCTCGGAACCGTCTTTCGCGCCCTCTACGCGGCCGACGAACGGCGGTTCGTGCGTCTGCGCGTCCTGCAATCCGAGGAGCTCGACGCGGCGAGCGTCCTGCTCGCAATTGGCGAGAATCGGCTTCGCGACGCAGCGCTCGCGCACGACGCGATTGTGCTGCGCCCGGAGCTCGACGTCGTGGATGGCATCCCGTTCATGACCTGGGACGAAACGGCGGGGTGGACGCTCGACACGATGCTTGCGCGCGTGCGCGCGTTCGGCATCCGCATCCCGGCCGAGTACGCGCTCCTGATCGCCGAGCGCCTGGCCGCGGCGCTCGAGCACGCGCACCAGGCGCCTTCGACCGCGGCGGGGCGAACCGTCGAGCACGGCATCCTCTGGCCCGGCTTCGTTTCCATTTCCCACGACGCGGCCGTGCGCGTGGGCGGATTCGGCATCGCCGGCGCCATCCTCCCCTCACTCGGGGGGCCGCGCATGACGGCCGAGATCGCGCCCTACGTGGCTCCGGAAGTGCGCCGCGGGGGAGCCGTGACGCCGCAGTCCGACGTCTACTCGCTCGGCGCCATCCTCATGGAGCTCATGACGGGGCGGCGGCCTTCGTTCGACGCGCCTTCGGCGGAATTGCGCGCCGGCGATCCCCGCTCCGACGAGCTCGGCGCGTTCCTGCGACGCTGCCTCGCGGAGCCCGGGGAGCGCTTCGCCTCCGCGACCGAGGCCCATCGCGCACTGCAGCAGATGGTGACGGGCAATCCCTTCTCGCTCTTCACAGCGAACCTCGCGCTCTTTCTCTACAAGCTTCTCAATCCCGAGAGCCAGAGCGTGGCGCCGTCCTCGGATTGGGAGTCGACGAGCCCGGTCGTCATCGAGACGAAGACGCGCCGCGGCGAATCCACGTCGGCCACCTCGCCCGGACTCGAGTCGGCCCGCAGGCGCCGCGGGGACCTCGAGCAAGCGGAAGAGGCGGCCGTCGCAGCGCCTGCTCCGGCGGACTTCGCCCCCGCGCCCCTTCCGATCCAGGAGCATGCGGCCGGCCTGATGGAAGCGATCGCGCTTGAGCCAGTCGTACCCGAGCCGGTTGCCCCGAGCGGCGCGCTCATCGAGCCCCGGGCCCATCCGCCGATTTTCTGGAGGCGGCCGGCCCTGGCCCTGGTCGCCTCAGCCGGATTGACCGCCGGAGTCTTTTTCCTTGCGGATCGGCTCGGCTCCCACTCTCATCCGGCCACCCCGGTCCCCGCGGGAGTCGCGGCGGGGCGCGAGGCCGTGGCACCTTCGTCCGATCCGGCGCTGGTTGGCGCCGCCGCGCCCGCCGGCCGCGTCGAGCCCGCGGCCAACCGCCCCGCTTCTTCGGGCCGGCCGGGAAAGAAGATCCGGCCGGAGCTCAAGCAGCCCACCGAAGACCTGCGCTACAAGGCTGCGCTCGCTCGCATCGAAGCCGACCGGCTCAACGCGCGGGCGACGGCCCCCGTCATCTTCGGAGAAGGCGAGCAGAGCGAGAAGGAAGGCGCGCGGTTTCTGCAACAGCGCGACTACGACGCGGCGCAGATGGCCTTCAGCCGCGCGGCACAGCTCTTCCAGAAGGCGCAGGAAGTCAGCTTCCAGGAGCGCGTCCGCGACACGAGCCTCTCCGCCAACCCGTAGTTCTCATCCAAGTTAGGATTGCATCCGCCCCGACCGGGAACGGCCGGGAGCATCAGTCTGCTCAAGGATGGTGGGAATGCACAGGATCGAGCCCGCGCGCCTGAAACCGGGCGCCGCACACGACGCGCTGCCGGGCCCCCGGACCTCCGATGCCGCTGCGTTCGGGCCCACCACCCCGGCGATCCGCGGCAAGGCGCTCATCTTCTGGGACCCGAAGACCCCCGGCCGAAAACTCGACGCGATCGACACCGACCAGATCACGCCGGCCGCCGACTGCGTCTCGGAGAGCCTCGAGACTCTCGATGAACGCTGGAAGACGGGGTCCTTCCGATACCTCATGCCCGACTTCCGGGCCCGCGTCCATCGCGGCGAGAATTTCCTCATCGCGGGCGAGCGCTTCGCCATCGGCTCCTCGCGCGAGATGAGCCCGGCGGGATTGAAGGGCGTCGCCGAGGAAAAGGGCCTCGAGCTCGTCGTCGTCTGCAGCCACGGCATGGGCGACATCTTCCGGCGCAACGCCTTCAACCTCGGCCTCCACGTCGTGCAGTGCCCCGAGGCGGTCGAGGACGCGCAGGACGGCGATGCGTTCTCCTTCGATCCGGCGACGCGCCGCTTGACGAACGAAACGAAGGCGAAGAGCTACACGCCCGTGCCCCTGTCGCCGAAAGAGGAGGAGATCCGCTCGAGCGGCGGTATCTTCGCCGTGGGCCGGCGCGAGTTCCGTTCTTCGGTCAAGGCCCTTCCCGAGATCCGGTGGCCGGAGCCGGACCTTGCCCGGCGCATGACGACGACCGAACAGATCGTTTGGGCGCATCGCGTGGACAAGGACGCCGCCCTGCACCCCGGAGCGACCCTGCGCGTGTACGCGGACCTCCTGCCCGCGTCCGACGGGACCGCGCCGTTTGCGATCCACACGTTCAACCAGATCACCGGAGGCCGCTCGATTTATCCGCGCCAGGCCGCGGTCGCCAACGATCACTTCGTCTTCACCGGCCGGGAGGACGACGACCGCCAGACCGCGATCGGCCGCGAGTTCGCCCGCCTCCACGGGCTGAAGAAGCCCTACTACGCGGACCCCGGCGACGGCATCTTCCACTTCTACTTCCCCGAGCAGGGCCTCGTGATGCCGGGCCAGTTCATTCCCGGCGCGGACTCGCACAGCCGCGCCTACGGCGCCTACGGGGCCGTGGGGTTCGGCGTGGGCTCGACGACGCTCGGCTTCGGTTGGGCGACCGGGTACATCTACTTCACGCTCGCAAAGCAGCGCCGCGTGATCCTCTCCGGAGATCTCCAGCCATGGGTCTCGGGCAAGGACATCGTGCTGGAGCTCCTGCGCCGGTGGGGGGCGAAGCAGTCGCAGGGCATGTCCGTCGAGTTCGTCGACGCGGAAAAGCAGCTCCCGATCGCCTTCCGGAACACCATCGCCAACATGATGGCGGAAGCCGAGGCCTTGAACGGCATCTTCGCCGCGGACGACACGACGGAGGCGTGGTATCGCGCCAAGGGAATGACCGGGCCGTATCCGCGGATCGCTCCAGGAGCCGACGCCGTTTACGAGATCGATGAGACGCTCGCGCTCTCGGAAATCGCGCCGATGATCGCCAAGCCCTTCTCGCCCGGCAATGCGTTCCTGGCCGAGGAAGTCGCGCGAGAGCGCCTCACCTTCGACAAGGCCATGATCGGCTCGTGCACCAACGGTGGCTACGACGACCTGCTCTCGGCCGCGCTCGTACTGCACGCGGCGCGCGAGCTCGGGTTCCGCAGGGTGGTCCGCACGTTCACGATCTTCCCGGGCTCGGGTGGCGTCGGCCGGCAGATCGAAAGACCCGATCCGCGCCTCGGCGGCGAGTCGATCGCGGAGGTCTTCCGCTGTGCCGGCGGCGAGATCCGCCAGTCCTGGTGCGGGCCGTGCTTCGGCCAGGGCCCCGACGCGCTCGCGCCCGGCCAGCGCGCCATCACGTCGTTCAATCGGAACTGGCAAAACCGCATGGGCTATGGGGGCGAAGGATTCCTCGCGAGCCCCGCGGTCGTCGCCGCCTCCGCCCTGGCCGGCTACATGGCCCCACCGGGCGAGCTCGGCATTTCCTGGAGCCCGGACCGCTTCGCGGTTTAGCGTGGACCCCAGAACCGGGCAGTAGAGGCCGAGAACCCGGCGCCGCCACCAGGCCCCGGAGCGGCGGCGCTCGGCGGAGTCCGTGAATCGGTAGTCGTAGAGCATCGCGCGCACGTAGCGCGGCGGATGATCCGGAAACGGGTTCGACGCGAGGAGGCCCTCGACCTCCGGCGACTCCTCGAGGAGCCGGCCGAGGAACTGGCGGAGCCACGGATTCTCCTCGGGGCTCCCGAGCGCGGCGAACCACATCTGCCAGTCGAGGCGGGGCTGGTGCGGCGCGACGAAGCGCGGCCGGCGCCCCACGTCTCCCGGTTTCCAGCGAAACGCGTACGGACGCCACGCGGCGCCGTCGTCGCTGCCCTCGATCAGGATCTCCGGCCGTTCGGTCGTCATGACCATGAAGAGGCCGTACCGGTTGAAGCTGCGAAACGCGCCGAGCCGCCGTTGGGCTGCAACGACCGGCCGCGGCAGAGCGAGCGAGCGGTCGAGCGTGGCCGCAAACTCGATCGACGACGCGAAAAGCGCGACGCAGGTCAGCGGCACGAGAACGGGGTTCGGCCAGGAGAGGCGCGGGCCCGCCGCCGCGTCGGCCGCGCGCGTCCATTTCTGCGGAAGAGACTGGTCGTCCAAGAGGAGCAGGGCGAGCGCCAGCGCCAGCAGGTTTAAAAACCCGTAGTTGCCCGTCGCGGCGATGAGCAGCTGCAGCAGGACCGTGGCGCGGAAAGCGAAGAGACGCGCGCGCCGCGGCGCGAAGAAGAGGAAGGGAACGACGAGCTCGACGAAGAAGAGCAAGAGCGCCGACGCGGTCTGGAACCAGGGCGGCCACTGGTGCAGGAACCACGCGGTCCAGGGTGGCAGCGGCTGCGTTTCGTAGTGGAAGCGCAGGGCGGAGAGATTGCGCCACGTGGGATCGCCGCTCGCGAGCTTGACCCAGCCTGACGAGAACATGAGACGGAAGAGAAGCCAGCGCAGCAGGAAGAGGGCGACCGGGGACGCCGCGAGGCCGCTTCGGAATCGCCAGCGACGCGGCGACACGAGGAAGATCGCGAGAAGGCCCACCTCGAGCAGTAGGTAGTCCCACTGGAACTGCAGGAACACCTGGCCGGCAACCGCGAGCGAAAGATAGAGAAGCCAGGCCGCGGCCGCGCTCGCGGCGGGCGCGAGGCCGACGACGAGGAGAATCGCCGTGAAAACTCCGGCGCCGCAGAGCAGATGCAGGAACGCGTCGCTCGACGAGAACCAGCAGAGGGTCGGCAGAAGCCAGTAGCGCTCCGATCCCGTCTGCGCGCGCACCCAGTCGAGGAACTCTCCGACCGGAAGAATGCCGCGCGCGCCCACGAGCCCGTCCACCTGGAACCAGAGCGAGACGAACGCCGCGAGGTAGCACAGACCGAGCGCGCGCAGGAAGAGCGCGGTGGCGCCGAAGTACGTGGGCTTCTCGACGGAACGGCCCCAGAAGAATCGCGTCAGCGCGGCTGCGGCGGGCCGGTGGCCCGCCACCGCGCGATAGGAGAGTTCCGCGCACGCGGCGAAGCCCGGGACCCGAGCGTAGACCGCGCTCAGCACGCCCTCCCCCGGCACCTGCTCGAGCGCGCCCAGGACGGCCGCCGCGCCCGCGAGCACGCGGCCGTCCGGCAACACGAGCTGGAACGCGCGCGCGAACGCCTCCTTCGGGATCTCCGGAAAGCGCTCCGCCACTTCCTGCGCCGGCGCGTAGTCCACGCGCGGGCCGGTCCGCGCCTTCCAGCGCGCAACCCACTGGCGGCAAAAGCCGCAATCGCCGTCGAAGACCGCCAGCGGCCGCGCCGGGGGATTGGCGACGCGCGACGCTGTCATGCTCCAAGGCTATAGTGGAGCAAGGAGCAAGACCATGAAACTCACGATGTGCCACGCCCTTCCCGTAGTCCTGATCGTCGCATTCGGGTGCGACACGGCCGCCCCGCCGCCTCCCCCGCAGGGCCCGCCGGGCGTCCGGGCACAGGCGCCGCCGCCGTATGCTCCCGCACCCGCCGCCGATCCCGAGATCCAGCAGACCGTTGCGCGCATCTCCTTCATGGAGGGCGGCGTCTCGTTCTCTCGCGGCGACGATCCCGAGGACTGGCAGCCCGCCGATCTCAACATTCCGATGACCCTCGGCGACCGCGTCTGGACGGGCGACGACGGCCGGGTTGAGCTGCAGGTCCACGGCGGCAGCGTCGTTCGGCTGGCTTCGCGGACCGATCTGCAGGCGCTCAACCTGACGGGCTCGATGAAGCAATTTTCTCTCAGCCTCGGCACGGCCTCGTTCCAGGTCCGCCGGCTCGGCGACGGCGAGGTCTTCGAGGTCGACACACCCAACGCCGCCGTCACGCTCGAACGCCCGGGCGACTACCGCGTGGACGTGGACAACGACGGCAACTCGCGCATCCAGGTCCGCCGGGGCCGCGCGATGGCCGCCGCCGGAGGCGGCCAGGTGCCCCTGTCGGCCGGCGACGAGATGGACATCGACGGCATCGATCGGCCGCGCTACGACATCGTCGCGGTGCCGCGCCCGGACGGCTGGGACCAATGGGTCGCCGAGCGCGACCAGCAGCTCGCACAGGCGCGTTCGTACACGTACGTCACCGCCGACATCGCGGGCGTCGAGGACCTCGACCAGTACGGCCGTTGGGAGCAGATACCGGAGTACGGCTGGACCTGGTCCCCCGTCTCCGTCGAGGTCGGGTGGGCGCCGTACAGGGCGGGGCGCTGGATCTGGCAGGATCCCTGGGGATGGACGTGGGTTGCCGCCGAGCCGTGGGGTTGGGCGCCGTACCACTACGGCCGCTGGGTGTTCTATGGATCGCGCTGGTGCTGGGTGCCCGTCGGGCCGCCGGTGCAGAGCGTCGCCTATTCCCCCGCCCTCGTCGCGTTCGTCGGCGGATCCGGCGGCTACGTCGGCTGGTTCCCGCTCGCGCCCCGCGATCCGTTCTATCCC
>JANMPW010000003.1:0-3264 GCA_031370065.1 Acidobacteriota bacterium | reverse complement strand
GAGCCGTCGGCCGACCAGAGGAGGTGGTCGAGCTGGCCTTTGACTCGCGTGAGCTGCCGCGCCGGCCCGCCGGCGGCGGGTGCGAGCCAGATCTGGAGCTGTCTGCGGGCGGCGGCGTCGGACAGGAACGCGATCGTTCTGCCGTCGGGCGAGAATGCCGCGCCCCACTCGCGATGGGCCTTTCCATCCCTTGCCGCGGTCAACCTGCGCTGCTTGCCGGAAGCCAGGTCCACGACCGAGACTGCGCCCAGGCTCTCCTGTCCATCCTTGTCGAGGGCCTTCCCGGACCAGGCGGCCCGTGCGCCGTCCGGGGCAATTGCCGTGTCGCGGAAGTGGCGCACGGCAAGCTGCGCCTCGAAGACCACCTTGACCGAGGGCGCCGCGGCCGGCGCAGCCGATGCGTTGGGTGCCGACAACAGCGTGGCCAGGAGAATACCGAAGTGAATCATCTCTCCCCCTCACCCCGACCCTCTCCCCCTCCGGGGGGGAGAGAGATCATGTCAGGTCGACCCAGATCGACTTGACCTGCGTGTATTCCTCGAGGGCGTAGTGGCCGCGCTCGCGGCCGAAGCCCGACTCCTTGTAGCCGCCGAAGGGCAGGCCCGGGTCGTAGAAGTTGTAGGTGTTGATCCAGACGGTCCCCGCCTTGAGCGCTTTCGCCATCCGCAGGGCCTTCTTGATGTCGCGCGACCAGCCCGCCGCGGCGAGTCCGTAGATCGTGTCGTTGCCGATGGCGACGGCTTCCTCTTCCGTTTTGAACGTCAGCGTCGCGAGCACGGGCCCGAAGATCTCTTCGCGCGCGATCGTCATCTGCGGCGTCACGCCGTCGAAAACCGTCGCCTCGAAGAACGCGCCCTTGCCGTTGATGGAGGCCGAGTTGCCGCCGGCGACGAGCTTCGCGCCTTCCTTCCGGCCGCTCTCGACGTAGCGCGCGACGTTCTCGCGCTGCTTCTCGGAAACGAGCGATCCGAGCCGCGTCTTCGGATCGAGCGGATCGCCCGGCGCCATTTTCTTCGCGCGGTCGACGACCTTCTCCATCAGCGCGTCGTGGATCGACTCTTCGACGAGCAGGCGCGAGCCCGCGGAGCAGAGCTCGCCCTTGCCGTAGAAAATCGCGTTGATCGCGCCCCGGGCGGCGGCGTCGAGGTCGGCGTCGGCGAAGACGATGTTGGGGGACTTGCCGCCGAGCTCCATCGAGACGCGCTTGACGGTCCCGGCGGCGGCCCGCAGGATGGACTTGCCCGTTTCGGTCTCGCCCGTGAAGGAGATCTTGTCGATGCCGGCGTGCTCCGCCATGGCCCGGCCGACGACGGCGCCGGGGCCGGGAATCACGTTGAAGGCGCCCGGAGGCAGCCCCGCCTCGGTCAGCAGCTCCGCGAGCATCAGCGCGGTGAGCGGCGTGACGGACGCGGGCTTCAGCACGATCGCGTTTCCGAGCGCGAGGGCCGGCGCGATCTTCCACATGGCCTGGAGGAGCGGAAAGTTCCACGGCGTGATCGCTCCGACGACGCCGATGGGCTCGCGCAGGGTCAGGAGAAAGGCGTCCGTGCGGCCCGGAAATGTGTCGCCGTAGAGCTTGTCGGCGTATTCGCCGAAGTAGGAGAGGCACTCCGCGGCGGCCGGCATGTCGATCCGGGCGGCCTCGAAGATGGGCTTGCCGTTGTCCAGCGTCTCGACCTTGCCGAAATCGTCGGCGCGCGCGAGGAGCTGATCGGCGGCGCGCATCAGGATGCGCCCGCGTTGCCGCGGCTTCATGGACGCCCAGGGCCCGGATTCGAACGCCGCGCGCGCCGCGGCGACGGCGCGGTCGAGGTCTTCCTTGCCGGCTTCGGCGACTTCGGCGATGGTCTCGCCCGTTGCCGGGTTCACCGTCGCGAAACGCCTGCCGTTCGCGGCCGGAACGAACGCGCCGTTGATGAAGAGGTCGGTTTTCAGGAGCTACTTCCCCTTGAACTTGGGAACGCGCTTCTCCTGGTTGGCGGCGATGCCTTCCTTGGCGTCCTCACTCTGGAAGAGCAGCTGCTGGAGCTCGCGCTCCACCGCAAGCGCCGACTCGAGCGGGAGGTCCCAGCCCGACTGCACCGAACGCTTGATGCGGCCGACGGCCTTGGACGCCTTGTGCGGCGGCACGAACTGGCGCGCGTAGTCCATGACCTGCTCCCACCAGTGGTCGGCGGTCGCGTCGATGACCTGGTTGACGATCCCGAGCTCGAGCGCCTCTTCGAAGGAAAACGTGTTGCCGGTGACCATGAGCTCGATCGCCTTCGACTTGCCGATCATCTTCGCGAGGCGCGCCGTACCGCCCGTGCCGGGCAACACGCCGAGGGTGACTTCCGGAAGGCCGATCTTGCCTGCGTCCTTTCGCGCGATGCGCAGGTCCGCCGCCATCGCGATCTCGAGGCCGCCGCCGACCGTGTGGCCGTTCAAGGCCGCGATGACGAGCTTGGGCGTGTGCTCGAGGCGCAGCAGCATCTCGTTGGCGTGCAGGCAGAAGAAGTACTTGAAGCCCGGCGAGACGGCGTTCAACATGCCGATGTTTGCGCCGGCCGAGAAGAATCGGTCGCCCTTGCCGCGCAGGACGATGACGTGAACGTCGTCGTCGAAGCGGGCTTTCAGGATCGCCTCGTCCAGCTGCCGGTTCATGGCGTAGGTGTAGGTGTTGGCCGGCGGGTCGTCCATCTCGATGACGGCGATGCCGTCGACGACGCGGTAGTTGATGACCGGGTGGTCGAGCTCGGGGCTCGTCCAGTCGCGGGTCTTTGCGGGCATGCTCATTGAGGCCTCCTCGGTTCGGATGGAACGCGCGATCCTATCAGGATTGGTGAGGGTTGCTACAGCCCCAGGAAGCTCTTGGCGATCGTGAAATAGATGATGAGGCCGGTCGCGTCCACGAGGGTCGCGATCAGCGGCGCCGACATGACGGTCGGGTCAATCTTGAATGCGGTCGCGAGGAGCGGAATCATCGAGCCGACCGTGTTGGCCCAGGCGCAGATCGCGAGGATCGAGACGCCCACGGTCATGGCCAGGGGCACCGACGAGCCCCAGAGCATGGCGCGGCCGAACCCGACGATGCCGAGCATCAACCCGAGCACCATGCCGCTGCCGGCCTCCCGAAAGAGGACCCGGCCGAAATCGCGCATCCGAATCTCTCCGACGGCGAGGCCGCGGACGATCGTCGTGACGGTCTGGGATCCGGAGTTTCCGCCGGTACCGATCAGCAGCGGGATGAAGAACGAAAGCGCCACGACCTTGGCCAGCTCGCTC
>JANMPW010000657.1:0-2441 GCA_031370065.1 Acidobacteriota bacterium | reverse complement strand
CTCACGGTGGGTCTCGTGTCCGCCGGGACGGGGCGAGGACGGGTTCATGACGGGATGGGTAGCCTCGCCGCGATCGTGACGATGGCCCGGCAGGGCCTCGCTGTCCTGCGGGCGCCGATTCCGGCGCTCGGCGCCGCGTTGTTCCAGTGCCTCGGCTGGTTGATGCAGCTCTTTGCCGTCTGGGCCGTGATGGAGGCGTTCAACCTCGACCTGCCGCTGCCGGCCGCGGGGCTCGTCCTCGTCCTCATGAACGTCGCCACGATCTTCCCGTTCTGGCCCGGCAACATCGGTCTCATGCAAGCGGCCGTGGCACTTCCGCTCGTTCAGTATGGGGTTCCCTACGGGACGGGCTTCGCCTACGGCCTCGTGCTCCAGGCGGTCGAGATGTCGATTGGCGTCGGCGTCGGTCTCATCTTCCTCGCCCGTGAGGGGATCTCGCTCGCATCGCTGAAGACGATGGAGGAGGAGCAGGAGTCCGAGGAGAACGCGATCCTCGCGCCCGGCCTCGACGCGTTGGCGGAGCGCCACTCGCAGGTGTAGGAATCAGTCGATGAAGCGCGCTCGCTCGCTCGCGAAGGCTCCGAGACGCGCGGCGATTACGGCCTCCGCGGCCGCGTGTACGGGCTCATGGCCCGTGACGGCGGCGACGAAGATGTCCCGCTCGAGGGTGTAGAGGAGGACGTCCGTCTTCGCGGTCACGGTTGCCGTCCGCGGGACGTCACGCAGCAACGCGATCTCGCCGAACGAGTCGCCGGCACCGAGCGTCCTTCCTGCGACCTCGACCTCGCCCTCTCCGATCACGTAGAACAGGTTGCCGATGTCGCCCTCGCGGATGACGATGCTTCCGACGGGCAACCGTAGTTCCCGCAGCGACGAGGCCAGGCTCTCGAGCGTCGCTTCGGGCAACGCCTTCAGAATGTCGACCGCTCGTAGCTCGTCGAGGTGTGCGGGTGAAGGAGCTCGGCGATCGATGGAGCGAAGCGCGGTGGCCGTCAGGAGGACGAGCGTGGGCAGCAACAAGCCCGTCCCGATGAGCGTCGCGCGAAGACCCATGAAGTGGATGAGCAGCGGCGTCAGCAGGGCGCCGATCCCGATCGAGCCGAGGAGGATCGCGTCGAGCGCCCCGAGTGCGCGGCCGAGCACCGCATTGGGGACGGTGCGCTGCATGATCGTGATCGCGCTGATGTCGACGAGGGAGTTGCCGAGACCAATGATCACGAGACCGGCGAGCGTGACGAGCGTCGAGCCGGACACCCCGATCAGCGCGAGCGGCATGCCGAAAAGCGCCATTCCGAGACCGAAGTCCGACGCCAGCCTATTCCTGGTGGCCAGGACGAGCGCAACGAAGCCGCCCACCAGTCCTCCCGCTCCGATGGCTGCGTTGAGGTAGCCGATACCTCCCTCTCCGGTCTCGAGTAGGTCGAACGCGATGACCACGACGAGTACCTCGAGTGCCCCCATAACGAGCGTCTGGGCCGTATAGAGACCTGCGAAGAGGCGGAGCTCGCGGTGTGCGAAGATCGCTCGCACCCCCGCCGTCGCCTCCGAGAAGCGCCGTGAGGGCGGTTCGGGCTCGGCGGGCTCGGTCTCGACCTCCGCTTCGGCCGCCCGTGAGCCGTGGCCGCTGATTCCAAGCACGAGCGCCGCAGACCAGAGGAACGACGCGCCGTTGACCATGAACACCAGCGGGATGCTCGTCACGACGAGGAGAAGTCCGCCGAGTGCCGGCCCGACGAACTCTGCCGTCGAGATCACGGTACTCAGCGCGACGTTCGCTGCCGTCAGCTCGCCGGGGCTTCGCACAAGTGAGGGGAGCAACGCCGACTCCGCCGGCAGGAACACCGTGCTCGTGATCGTCGAGAGCGCGACGATGCAGTACACGACCCAGGACGGGCCGTCGAGCCAGATCGTCACCGCTGCGAGTGCCATCAGCGCGGCGCGGACGACGTCGGCCACGACCATCACGAGCTTCCGGTCGAATCGATCGGCGAGCGAGGCGGTGAGCGGTGCCGCCAGGGCCGCCGGGATCATGCGGATGACGGTGACAAGCCCGACCGCCGCGGCTCCGCCCTGGTCATACGCATAGACGAACAGCGCGACGATGTAGCCCCAGTTCCCGATCACAGACCCAGCAGACGCGAGCTGCAGGCGGCGGAGGTCGCGGTTGCGGAACACGTCCGCGAGCGCCCGCAGCGATTCCCTCAACCGTGTGGTCAGCTCTTGCAATTTGCCGTTCCGGTCTTCACTGTTGCAACCACATCACATCGGCGGGAAGATTTCACACGCCTACCACGTCTAGTGGTCAGATCGGTGAAACGCAAGCCGAGAAACCTTGGAAAGGGGATTCACCATGTCGGATGTCGAGAAGGACACAGAGGTCGCGACGGAGGATTCGGACTTCGAAGGCCACAAGAAGCGCGGCCGGGACGCGAACGACGAGC
>JANMPW010000649.1:0-3509 GCA_031370065.1 Acidobacteriota bacterium | reverse complement strand
ACGGTTCCGGGCGCGACGCCGTTGACCGAGACCTCCGGCGCGAGCTCGACGGCGAGCGCGCGGACGAGACCCTCGACCGCGGCCTTGGAGACCGAGTGGGCGAGGTAGTTCTTCAAAGGGGTGTCCGCGAGGAAGTCCGAGATCAGGACGATGCGGCCGCGGCGCTCGCGCAGCTGCGAGGCGGCCTCGCGGGCCATCAGGAAGCCGGCGCGCGCGTTCACATCCATCGCCGAGTCCCAGAGCACCTCGTCCGTCTCGGCGAGCGATGCCCGGTGGAAGTTCGCGGCGCAGTGGACGAGCAGGTCGAGGGCACCGAGCTGGCGGATCGTGCTCTGGACGAGTGTGCGGCAATCCTCGGGGAGGGCGAGGTCGGCATGGATCGCGACGGCGCGGCGGCCCATGGTGGCGATCTGCCGAGCGACCTCGGTTGCCGGGGCGGCGGATTCGCGATAGTGGACGGCAACGTCGGCCCCCGACTCCGCGAGCGCCATCGCGATCGCGCGCCCCACGCGAACGCCCGCGCCCGTGACCAGGGCCGTCTTCCCGGTCAGCGGCGCCGCGCTCACGGGGCGGTCCGTGGAACCGCCACGGGACCCTTGCGCACGTAGGCCGCGGGGTCGGCCATGAGCTTGCCGTTCTCGATGAAGGCGCCCCACTCCGCGGAGAGCGCCCAGAGGTGCACGGCGACGGCCGTCATCGCCGCCGCGAGGTGGACCCAGGACGGCAGGGCCTTCGTGTGCACCGCGCCGCCGAGGACGAAGACGGCGATCGCGGAGAGCAGAGCGAAGGTCGCCGGTGGCGAGGTCGCGCGCTTGAAGCCGCGGAGGACGTCGAGGACGGCCCGGCGGTCGGTCTCGCTGTAGCCGGCAATCTCGTCCTTGACCAGACGGCCGGTCCCGATAAAGAAAAAGATGACCATCGACTGGGAGAAGAGCGAGAGCAACACCGTCGGGATTGCGGAGGCGACGTGCTTGGTGACGAGCAGCCGCGCGGCCGGGCTGGCGGCCGCCAGATGCGAGGCGACGAAGAAGCCCTGGACCGATGTCAGAAGGAAGCCGGCCACGGCCAGGAGCGTGCCGACGAGCAGCGCAATCGCCATGGAGGCAGAGACTAACGCACCCAGGCAACGTACCGGTGGGTGCGACGATCCTTGACCGGCCCGGAGCGGCGCGACAGAATCGCGGCAGAGGGCTAGCCTATGGCCGCCGAGCCGCGCACACTCTGCGATATCTTTCTGGCCGCCGCCGCCTGCGGCAAGCCAAGCCTCCTCGTTTCGAAGGTTGGCGGCGCCTGGAAGTCGATCTCGGCGGCCGACTTCGGTTTCACGGTCAAGGCCCTGTCGCTCGGGTTGAACGGCCTCGGCGTCCAGCCGGGCGACCGCGTGGCGATCCTCTCGGAGAACCGACCCGAGTGGGCCATGGCGGACTACGCCATCCTGTGCGCGGGAGCGTGGTCGGTGCCGATCTATCCGACGCTGCCGGCCGGGCAGGTCGCGCCCCTGTTGAACGACTGCGGCGCGAAGGCGATCTTCGTCTCGACGCCCGAGCAGCTCGGCAAGGTTCTCACGATCAAGGCGCAGTGCGCGAACCTCGACCACGTGATTCTCATCGAGGGCAATCCTCCCGGCGAGCCCGGCTACACCACCTTCCACGCGGTCGTGGACCGGGGCCGGCCGACTCTGGAGATGAGCCCGGGCATCTTCGAGCAGCGCGCCGCGCGCGTGAAACCCGAGGATGTCGCGACGATCATCTACACCTCGGGCACGACGGGCGAGCCCAAGGGCGCGATGCTGACACACGGGAACCTCGTTTCGAACGTCGTCACCGGTTGCGAGGTGATTCCCTTCACCTCCGACTCGGTCGCGCTGTCCTTCCTCCCGCTGTCGCACGTGTTCGAGCGGATGCTCGACTACGCCTACACCCACAAGACCGCTGCGATTGCCTACGCCGAGTCGATTGATAGACTCGGAGCGAATTTCCTCGAGATCAACCCGCACTGTTTCGGAGCCGTGCCGCGGGTCTACGAGAAGGTCTACGCGAAGATCATGGCGAAGGCGGACGCGGGCAGTCCGATCAAAAGGAAGCTCTTCGCCTGGGCCGTCGCCATCGGGCGCGAGCGCGTCGCGTATATGGAGCGCGGTCAGAAGCTTCCGTCCGGCCTCGCGCGAAAGGCGAAGATTGCCGACGCACTCGTGCTCAAGAAGATCCGGGCCGCCCTGGGCACGCAGTTCCGCTTTGCCGTCTCCGGCGGGGCGCCGCTGTCGCGCGATCTCGCCGAGTTCTTCATCGGCGCGGGAGTCCAGATCTACGAGGGCTACGGCCTGACGGAGACCTCGCCGGTCATCTGCGTGAACGGGCCGGGCCGCTGGAGGCTCGGCACGGTCGGCAAGGCGCTGCGGGGGGTCGAGGTGAAGATCGCGGCGGACGGCGAGATCCTGACCCGGGGCCCGCACATCATGAAGGGATACTTCAACAAGCCGGAGGCGACGGCCGAGGCGATCGATAGGGACGGGTGGTTCCACACGGGGGACATCGGCGAGCTGCACGACGGGTATCTCTCGATCACCGACCGCAAGAAGGACCTGATCGTGCTCGCCGGCGGCAAGAAGGCCGCGCCGCAGCCGATCGAGAACGAGCTGAAGAAGTCGCCCTTCATCGGGCTGCCGATCGTCATCGGCGATCGCCAGCGATTCCTCGCGGCCCTCATCGTCCCGAACTTCGACCGGCTCAAGGAGTGGGCGGCGGCGGGCAATGTCGACGTCCCCTGGGAGACGATTGACGCGCATCCGGGTGTCCGCCAGCTCTACCAGAGGGAAATCGACGCGTACAACGCCGGCAAGCCACACCACGAGCAGATCCGCGCTTTCGCGATCCTGCCTGCGGACCTGACGATCGAGGACGGCTCGATCACGCCGACGCTCAAGGTCAAGCGCCGGATCCTCGAGAACCGGTACCACGCATTGATCGAGGGGATGTACGCCGCAGCCGGAAAGTCGCATGTCGCGTGAGGTCGTCGTCGTCGATGGTCTCCGCACTCCCTATTCGAGGGCCGGCACCGAGCTCAAGGACGTCCCGGCGGAGGAGCTGGGCCGCATCGTGATCACCGAACTGCTCGCGCGGACGGAATTCGATCCGGCCGCCCTCGATCACGTCATCTTCGGCAACATCGCGCAGCCCCCGGATGCGGTCAACGTCGCCCGGGTCGCCGCGCTGAAGGCGGGTGTTCCGGCCAGCGTGCCGGCGTTTACGGTGAACCGCCTGTGCGGCTCGGGACTCCAGTCGATCGTGGACGCCTACTACCGAATCGCCGGCGGCGACGCCGAGGCCATTATCGCCGGGGGCGTTGAGTCCATGTCGCAAATACCGCTGCTGTACTCCCACGAGAGCCAGGAAGTGTTCACCGGCGTGTTCACCGCGCGGGACCTCGGAGGACGAATCGCCGCGGCCTCGAAGTTCCGACCCAGGCACTTTAAGCCGGAGATCGGCCTGCAGATGGGGATGACCGACGCC
>JANMPW010000644.1:0-4539 GCA_031370065.1 Acidobacteriota bacterium | reverse complement strand
TGGCTCGATCCGTGCTCGGCCTTGAGCAGGAAGACGGCCATCTGATCGCGTCGGACGGGGCTACCGGGGCAGTAGTTGCCTCCGCCGCAGCCGCCGGTGATGCCCTGAGCCGCGAGATCCTCGATCCAGTTCGCGAAAGTGGAGGGGCAGGTGACGTCGGCGAAGATGCCGGCGCAGGGCGGGGGCGTGTAGCAGGCGCCGTACTTGGCTTTCAGGAGGAACACGGCCATCTGCTGGCGCAGGGTGCTGTTGTCGACGCCGTAGAGACCGCCGCCGATGCCGACGGTGATCGCGTTGCGGACCAGTGTCGAGACGAACGAATAGAACTGATGAGCGGAAGGCACGTCCAGGAAGTCGGCGATCCAGCCGTTGGGCAGGATGCCGGAGATGCCGCTCGGATTGTTCACGGTCACGGCGTTCAGGCTCCCGCCGGGAAGCGCCGGCATGGTGGCCGTCATAGTGCTGGAGTTGGTTACGGAGACACCGGTGGCCGGGACGCCTCCCACGGATATCGTGGCTCCGTTTTCGAAGAGCATGCCGGAGATGGTTGTGCTGGTGCCGCCGGCGGGCGGGCCCGAGCCCGGCGTCATCGAGAAGATGATGCGCTGGGAGAACTCGGAGGTGTTGCCCGCGGGATCCGTCGCGGTGGCGGTGATCCGAGAGCCCATGACGACGGCGACCGGCAAGACCACGATGAAGCTCGCGTCTCCCGAGCCATCCGTCGTCACCTGGGTCGAGCCGAGATAGGTCTGTCCCTCGACGAATTCCTGCGGCCGAGACGCGCAGGCGGGGTTGGCATAAAAGTCGAGGTCGAAGATGGTGCTCGCCGTGCTGTTGAGGATGCCCTCGACCGTCGTGTTCGAAGCGCCATAGGTCACCGACGTGATCAACGGAAAGTTCTGGTAGCCGTTCGGACCGGAGTCCGAGTCTCCCGGGTCGTTCGGCGTGACGCCGTTGGATCCGAGGTCGATGCCGAGGCCGTACGTTCCGACATTGTCGTGGATCGAGTTGCCCCGGATCGTGTTTCCGAACGTGCCTTCGACCATCACGCCGGACCCCGGGTCGATCGAGTTGCCGTTGAATGCGATGACGTTGGCCTCGCCCGGGGCGACGCCGCCGATGACGATCTGCGCGATGCCCACGGGGAGCAGGATCCCGGCGTAGGAATTTCCGAGAGGCGTCAGGCCGTCGGCCTGTGTTCCGATGAGATTGCCCTGGAAGACGCTGCCGGTGGCGGCCCCGCCGACGAAGATCCCCGGCTTCAAGAAGGACGGTTGGCCGTTGCCGGAAATGAGATTTCCGGCTCCCGGCGCGGCCCCTCCGACCTGGGTGTGATCGCCGCCGTTGAAGAGGATGCCGGTCTGGTTCGGCGAAAGGGCGATCGTGCCCGTGATGTCGGGTCCGATGTAATTGCCCTGCACCGTGTTTGCGAAGGATGCGACGCCGCCGCTCGAAAAGGCGATGCCGTAGTTGGAATTGCCCGAGATCACGTTTCGTGCGCCGGCGGATGTCCCGCCAATGAGATTGTTATTGGCTCCTGCGTTCGGGCCGATCGCGATTCCCCCGGCATTGCCGAGCGCTGCGGTACCCGTTGCGTTCGTGCCGATCAGGTTGCCCTGCACGGTGTTATTGGTGGTGGTCGCGCCGCTCAGCTCGACGCCCCACCCGGCGTTCCCGGCGATCAAGTTGCCGGGCGGCGTTCCCGGCGTCGCTGCGAGGCCGCCGACGGTATTGCTTCCGTTCCAGATGCCGACGCCCACGCTGTTGCCGAGCGCGGCCGTTCCGGAGGCGTCTGTGCCGATGTAGTTTCCCTGCACGAGGTTGCCGGAGGCCGAAGCGCCGCTGATGAAGACGGTAAAGCTCCCGGCGTTGCCCGAGATGAGGTTGCGGTCGGCGGCGCTCGGCCCGCCGATGATGTTGTCGGTAACGCCGGTGATCGAGACGACGCCGAAGCCGCCGTTGCCGAGCGCGACCATTCCCGTGGGGTCCGTGCCGATGAAGTTGCCGGCGATCGTGTTACCGCCCGCGGTGCCCATGGTCATGGCCGGTCCGAAGTTGTGGATGATGAGGCCGCGGACCGTGCTGCCACCGCCGGTGATCGCGATGCCGGTTCCGCCCGACGTCAGGCCGGAGAGCTCGATCAGCAGAACGGCGTCGTCCCCGACGGCGAGCGTGTTCGGGCTCGCGCCCGACTGCGTGTATCCGTTCAGGGTGACCGGACCGGTGATCGTCGGCAGCGGGGTCGCCGGCGTGATGGTGTGGACGCCGGCGCCGGGAATGGCAAAGGCGATCGTGTCCGCACCCATGCTCCCGTTGGCGTCGAGGATCGCCTGTCGCAGCGACCCGGCGCCGCTGTCGTTCGTGTTGATGACGGTGAAGGTCGTAGCGGCGGCCGACAGTGAGGCGAAGCAGAGAGCCAGGGACGTGCCGAGAAGCCGGTAAAGTCGCATGGGGTCTCCCTCTCGAGTGGCGGGAGTCTATAACCCTACAGGTACTTGAAGCCGCTCCCGGTGTTGAGTAGGACGATGCGCGAGGCGGGATCGAGGGAGCCCGAGGCGAGGAGGTTCTTCGCCGCCGCCCACACCGCGCCGCCCTCGGGCGCGACGAAGAGGCCCTCGGCCGCGCCGATCTCGTCGCAGGAGGCGCGCATCTCGTCGTCCGTGACGGTCAGGGCGGAGCCCCCGGAATCGCGCACATACTTGAGGATCAGGTAGTCGGCGAACGCCTTCGGCACGCGCAGCCCCGAGGCGTAGGTGCGGGCGTTCGGGAACTTCTCCGAGACGCTCTTGCCCTCGGCGAACGCCTTCGGGATCGGGGCGCAGCCTTCGGCCTGCACGGCGAACATCTTCGGGCGCGCGCTGCCGATCCAGCCCATCTCCTCCATCTCCTCGAAGGCTTTCCACATGCCGATGAGTCCCGTGCCGCCGCCCGTCGGGTAGAGGATCGCGTCGGGCAGTGTCCAGCCGAAATCTTCGGCGAGCTCGTAGCCCATCGTTTTCTTGCCTTCGACGCGGAAGGGCTCCTTCAGGGTAGAGACGTCGTGCCAGCCCTCGCGCGCCGCGCTCGCAGCGACGAGGCGGCCGCAATCGTCGATGAGGCCCTCGACGAGCGTGACCTTCGCGCCGTAACGCTCGCATTCGATGCGGAAGACGGGCGGCGTGTCGTCGGGCATGAAAACGTGGCATTCCATACCGGCCCTCGCGGCGTAGGCGGCCGCTGCGCCCCCCGCGTTGCCCGCGGTCGGCAGCGCGATCTTCGTGTATCCGAGCTCCTTCGCCTTCGAGACGGCCGCGGAGAGCCCGCGCGCCTTGAAGGACCCCGTGGGATTGGCGGCCTCGTCCTTGATCCAGAGATCGCGGAAGTCCGATCGCGCCTCGAGCCGGCCGGCGCGCAAGAGCGGCGTGCCGCCCTCGCCGAGCGAGACGATGTTGGCGGGATCCTCGACCGGCATCATCTCGTGCCACCGCCAGATCGTGCGCGGCCGATCGGTCGCGGCGTCGCGATCGAGGCGCGACGGGTGGTAGCGGGAGAAGAGGGCGCCGCCGCAGTTGGTCGCCGCGCACACATTCACCCGCCCGTCGCGCTCATAGCGCGTGCCGCATTTCGTGCAGGCCAGGTGCGCGAGGCGGGAGAACATGCGAAGAGCTTAATCCTGGGACGGCGTGAAGACGTAGGAAAGGATGCTGGGTCGGGGCGGAGAAATCACAGGCGAGACGCGCGAGGCAGAACTTCTGTCACTCGATGCGACAACGAAAGGATAGCACTCTTTATCGCGGCGAAGATCCTTGATTATCGCGCGAAACGGAAGCGATAATCGCGGCGGTCATGGAACTCTCCGATCATCTTCGCGAGATGCTCAAGGAGCTGGGGCAGGCGATCAACGAGTCGATCTCGGGCTCGGGGCGCGTGCACGACTCCATCCAGAAGATCCGCGACCAGGGCTACAACCTCTACATGGTGCTCGACGCCAAAGTCGGCGTGAACAAGCGGGAACGCTCCTCGCGCTCGCGCCGCGGGGTGGCGGTTGCGGAACCCGAGCAGAACCCGGGCCCGGGCGAGCGCGCCGCCTTCCGAATCAACCTCAAGGATCTCCGCTTGCTGAAGGCTCTGGGCATCGACCCCACCCGCAAGGTCCGCACGCGCAAGGCCGCGGCCCGCAAGGTCGCGAAGTAGCGGTCAGCTTTCAGCTCTCGGCTCCGGAATAGACTCTCGCTGATGGATCCTCTCGGCATGACTCCGTCCGCGTGGGAGGCGTTCGCCGTCGCGGCGGACCTTCCGCGCTACCGCGGCCGTCAGATCTTCGACGCGATCCACCGCGGCGGCCGCCGGGACTACGCGGCGATGACCGAGCTTCCGGGAGCGCTGCGCGAGCGACTGGCGGCGCAGATGCCGCTACGCCTTCCCGAGATCGAGCGCCGCGACGAAGCCGCGGACGGGAGCGTCAAGCTCGGGCTGCGGCTTTCCGACGGCGCACTGATCGAGGCGGTGTACATGCCCGGCTCGACCGCCTTCGCACAGGTCAACGAGTTCACCGACGCC
>JANMPW010000632.1:0-3821 GCA_031370065.1 Acidobacteriota bacterium | reverse complement strand
GCCAGCGGCGCAAGGAGATAGGCGCTGCGCCGAGCTTCCACGCCCTGACCCTGCAGGGCCGCGAACGCGGCGAGAATGGCCTCGTCGGGCGCCTTCGCGAACACGGCGCCGAAACGCGACGGCAGTTCGTCGCGGAACTCGCCCTCTCCGACCTTATAGCTCTCCTCGGGTGGGTCGAGGACAAACGCGGCTTCGCTATAGCGCTTTTGCCTCCAGAGGATCTCGGCGAGGGCCTCGCGGCCTTCCGCGCTACGGGGATACCGCTCCACGATACGTCGCGCGAGCGCGGAAGCCTCGTCGAGTCGCCCGAGCTTCACGAGAATGTCGGCTCCCCAGGTCATCACGCTCGATTGTCCGAATGCGACCGCAGGCTGAATGACGCGCCAGGCCTCCTCGGTTCGTCCCTGTACCGACATCAGCCGAGCGCGGCGCCCGAGGAAGACCGAACCGAGGAAGCCAGACTGGCCGTGATGCGAGAGCCAGGCCTCGACCACGCGTTGGGCTCCGGCGTAATCCTTGAGCTTGTGCCACAAGTAATAGGACCAGCCCTGGACGACCGTCTCCGCGTAGCCGGATTCGACGGCCAATTTCTCGAAGCTCGCCCGGCACACCTTCTCGGAGGAGTTCGGGGACAGGGCGTAGCGGTAGAGCAGCTCGCCGCGCGCGAGGACGTCGATCTCGCGGTCTGAGAGCAGCGCCGACAGTCCCGCCGTGTCGCCGTTGAACCAGAGGCAATGCCCGGTCGTTCCGGCTTCCGGAGAGTCATCGGCCCATCCCTGCGCGAGCCATGCGCGGCACAGCCGCTCGACCATCCGGAAGTCCTGAAGCGGATACGCCGCCACCGTCTGCATGAACGCGACGTTGGCCGGCCGGGCGTCAAGTCGTCCCGCGACGCGTGCGGCGATGATGCCCGAGGCGTCGCGCCTCTTGTAATACGAGCTGCGAAGCTCCGGGGCCAGACGGCGCACCGACGGGCTTCCCAGGGCAGTGAGGGTGACGAGGTCGTCGAAGTGGCGGTCCGTGACCCCGCCACCGGAAAGGATCGCCGACAGGTCGCCGTACCATTGCGCGAACTGCGATGCGGGCCCCTCTGGAGATCCCTGGAGATAGGCCGCGAATTCATGCGTGTCTTCTACCGACCCTTGCTGATCCAAGTAGTTCCAGCCGATGAGGTGAAGGCCGGAGTAGAAGGCACCCCGATGCAACGCGCGAGCCGCGTGCGCATCCCAGATCGGCCCGGGCTCATCGGCACAGGCCTTCGCGAGCCGCGACTCGAACTGGCGAACGAGGCCGGCGGATCGGAGGTTTCGCATCTGCTGAACGGCTTCAATGAATCTCGCGACTGCAGCTCGCGCGAGATCGAAGGGCTGATCGAGCGTGGGATCCACGGTCGGAGAGGAAGGTGGACCCGACAGGTCCGCGAGGGCCGCATAGAGCGTCAAGGCGCCGAGTCGAGAGTCCATGCTGAAGGTCTTCAAATTGGCGGCCGCTCTCAGAACCGGTAGGGAAAATCCTCCGTGCCCGAACTGGGCCTGCTGAAATTTCGCCCACGCCGCTTGATCACGCTTCGAGCCGAGTGACAAGAGCGCGAGGTACCGCGTCCGGCGGCTCGCGCCGTCCTTCTCGGCGGCTTCGACGAGGGCCGGTGTCCGGCCCTCGGCATACAAACGCACCGGGTCGTCGCTCGGCAGAGCCCGGGCAATCCGAATGGCATCCGGCCAGTAACCGGCGCTTGCCGCCAGGATCGCTTCGTCCGCGGTCTCGGGAGCGCGGCCAAGCGCCTGGGCCAAAGCGAGCGAGGCAAGGGCCCGGGCGCGAAGCAAGTCCGCCATCTCGAGCGTGTCGAGCCCCTGAACGCAGAGGACCACGAAAGCGCGACCCGCAAGCGCGGCGAGCTCCGGATCCGGCTTTCCCGATGCCGGCCACAGCCCGTTGATCTTCCGCAGCGCGCGGATCGCAGCGGACGGCTCGAACCGGTCGCACTCGGCGCGAATTTCGGCCAGGTCGGCGGGCTTCGCGGGCGCGGCCCCGCTCGAGGCGGAAACCAGGCTTGCGCTCCAATGCGTCAGCATCATTCGCAGTTGTTCGTAACTCGCAACCTCGGGGACCGCTCCGACCATTACCCCTGAGGAGTCGATGTGCCACGCGTCGACTTGCCAGGCCAGATGCAGCCGCACGGACGTGGCGCGCCCGGCCAGGAGCTGAACCTCGCCGAGCGCCATCAGGAATCGCCGATCCGGGCGAAGACGGAAGACGTCCGGGCGCACTCGACGCGCTTCGTCGAGGGGAAGTTTGTCGAGGCTCTCGAGGGAGAGGCGGTCGGTGACGATCGTCAACCTGGGTGGAGGGGTGTGTTTCTGCCCGCTTGCGGCGCTGCCCGAGCGATGGCAAGCACAAAGCGCCCCCGTCGCTAAGATCAGCAATCCCCGCACCCATCTCATCTGTTGCGCGCTCAAAAAAGTTGACAGATGTTACACCGATAGGCGGCACGAGGCTCACGTCGTCTCCGTAGATTCTCCAGGCGGCTGCGCCTTTGCAGGTTCCCGCGGGGCGCGAGATGGACATCGGTCTGATGGTCGCACGCGGTCGGATGCTAGATGAGGGCGAGGTTCGGAGCGAGGCCCGGCTGCTGGTCGGCAAACCTCCGCGCCGCCTCCAGTGCTTCGAGCTTGTCGCGGCTGTCGGTGATGTCGTATCGCTGGAACATCGCGTCGGTCTCGTGGCCGGTGACTCTCATGGCGACAGATTGAGGAACGCCTCCGCGGATCATGTTGCGAGCAGCCGTCCGCCCGAAGTCATGGAAGTGCTTGCCGATGTAGACGAGGGCGCCCTTCTCGTTCTCGACTCGGCGACCAAGGCCGGCCTTGATGCAGGCTCGACGCCACTGCTTGCCGAAGGTGTTCTTGAGGGGTTTGCCGTTGCGATGGAAGACGTATGCGGAGAGGCCGACGCCGCCGTCCTGCGTCTGGTACTCGCGTGCTTGCCGGAGGCGCCCGATCAATGTCCCGTAGCTCGCCATCGAGCGGCAATGAGCGGGGCAGCCCGTTCTTAGTCGTCCCAAGTCGGATCTCATCCTTGGAGACGGCCTCCCAGGTGAGGAGACGAATCTCCCCGAGGCGCCAGCCGGTGGCGAATCCGAACCGGGCCATCTCGTCGATGGGGTTGGGAAGATGGGGGAGAAAGGGCATCGAGCTCCGACTTTTCGAAGAAGCCCTTCCGCACGTTGTCCTTCTCGGGGAGCTTCGCCGGCATCTTCGGCGCGCGCGTGATCTTGCCTCGTTGAATCGCCAGCCGAATGGCGGCTCCGAGCAGCTCGATGTCCCGATTGACGGTCGCCTTACTCTTGCCGTCCTTCCGGCGAGCCTCGGTGTAGGCAACGACCTGGTCAGTCGTCAGCCGATCGACCCTTCGCGAGCCGAGGGCGGCCTCAAGTGGCGAGGCCTTTCGGATGCGATACTAGACGCGGTCGTAGCCCTTGATCTCGCGGCGCTGGTACTCCGCCAGCAGGTCCTGAAGCACCTCCGAGACATCGACGCGCCGTTGGGCCGGCCCTTCGAAGTCGGAGAGGCCATCGCGGTGATTGGCGATCTCTGCCGTCCCCCGAAATCCCGCAAGGACCTCCACGCCAATTATTGCTGGCGCTCCCCCCTCATCGCAACCACCGCCGCAGCCTCACCGCCGCCACGAATGGGCTTTTGGCGAACCACAGGAGGGCTGACTAGCGACCTCCCGGTGACATCTCAGCGCGAAGGCGACTCAATCGCCTTTCAAGGGCAACCTCGGGTCGCAGGATTACCTTGTGGCTCCACGTCTCCCCCTCG
>JANMPW010000631.1:0-4617 GCA_031370065.1 Acidobacteriota bacterium | reverse complement strand
CGCCTCGACTACGACGCAGCCGCGTTGCGCCTGCAGCGCGCCGCCGAAGCGCCCGGCGCAAAGCCGGAGCTGCGCGAGAGCGCGCTCATGGGGCTGGCCGCCGCCGAGCGCCAGCTCGGCCACATGGACGCGGCCCGGGGCTCGGCCAGAAAGGTCGCCGCGACGACGAAGAATGCCGACCAGAAGGAGCGCGCCGAGCTCTTCCTGGTTGAGCTCGATCTCTCCGAGAACAAGCTGGGCGACGCGCTGGCGGCGTACAAAAGGTTCGTCAAGGACCATCCCGAGTCTCCCTATCTCGAGAAGGTCCGCAGCTTCATCGCCAAGCTCGAAGCGGCGGCGCCGAAGTCGTGAAGCGAGCCCTGACCGCCGCGCTTGCATTCGCTGTCACTTTCGCCGCGGCCGCCTTCGCGTCGGGACCGCCGGACCCCTCGAGCCTGCTGACCGTCAGCGCCTCGGTCGCGCCTGCCGCGGCGGCCGGGCAGGGCACGCTCGTGATCCGGGCGAAGCTCGCCGCCGGGTGGCACGTCAACAGCCACCACCCTTCGGACGACTACCTCATCGCGACAGCCGTCACGCTCGATCCCACGCCGGGCGTGCGATTCGGCGAGCCTCGTTACCCCGACGGCAAGTCGCAGAAGTTCGCTTTCTCCGAGACGCCGCTGTCGGTCTATACGCAAGAATTCACCATCGAAGTCCCGGCCGAGTGGGGCTTGCGCCCAGCCCCCGCGCTCTCGGGCGCCGTCGAATTCCAGGCGTGCAACGACGCGCAGTGCCTGGCCCCGGCGTCGGTGAAGTTCCGGTCCGAGGGGGTTGCGGCAGCGACCGTCGTCGCCGCGCCGCCGGTCACGGGGGGCGCGGTCCCGCTGTCGGAGGCGCGCCGGCTCCAGGGATCCACGGCCGCCGCCGGGGCCTCCGAGGACTTGGGCGATCTGCTCAAACGGCGGGGGCTCGCGGGGGTCCTGTTGCTGCTCTTTGGCTGGGGCCTCGCGCTCAACCTCACGCCCTGCGTCTATCCCGTGATCCCGCTGACGGTGAGCTTCTTCGGCGGGCAATCCCAGGGACAGGGGCGCCGCACGCTCCTGCTCGCCTCCGTCTACGTCCTCGGCATGGCCACGACGTATTCGGCGCTCGGCGTGGCGGCGGCGCTCTCGGGACGGCTCTTCGGCGTCGCGCTGCAGTCGCCGTGGGTCCTGGGGGTGGTCGCCCTCGTCCTCGTCCTGCTCGCCTTCTCGATGTTCGGTTACTACGACATCCAGATGCCGACCGCCTTGATGCAGAAGGCCGGGGCGCGCAAGGGCATCGCGGGCGCGTATGGAATGGGCCTGCTCGTGGGCGTTGTCGCGGCGCCGTGTGTCGGCCCCGTCGTGCTCGGCCTTCTCGCGTTCGTCGCGGCGACGCAGGACGCGCTGCTCGGGTTTCTATTCTTCTTCGTGCTCTCTCTCGGGCTTGGCCTGCCCTTCCTCGTCCTCGCCGCGTTCTCGGGACGGATCGCGAGCCTTCCGCGGGCCGGCGCCTGGATGGAAGGGGTCAAGAAGATCTTCGGCTGGGTCCTGCTCGCGATGGCGGCGTACTTCCTGCGGACGGCGCTGCCCGGAGTCGCGGGAACATGGCTGCTGCCGGCGGTCCTCGTGATCGGCGCGCTGGCGATGCTCGCGCTTCACAAAACACTGCGCCTCGGCGTGCGCGCCGCGGTCGCTCTCCTGTTTCTCGCGGTCGCGGCCTTCTTCGCCCCGATCGGCGGGGCCAAAGTGGATGGGCCGCCCTGGGCCGCCTACGACCCCGCGAAGATCGCCGCGACAGGCCGGCCCGCGGTCGTGGACTTCTCCGCGTCGTGGTGCCTGCCGTGCCTGGAGCTCGACAAGAAGACGTTCTCCGACCCGCGGGTGCGCGAGGCGCTGGCGCGCCGGGGCCTCTACAAGGCCGACATGACGAAGGCGGCCGCTGCCGAGACCGTTGCCCTCGCGGACAAGTTCGGGATCCTCGGCGTGCCGACCGTCATCTTCCTCGATGCGTCCGGCAAGGAGCACACGGACCTGCGGCTCGTGGGGTTCGAGGGGCCGGATGAGTTCCTGAAGAGACTCGAGCGCGCGCCGTAGGCGCCCCAATTCCTACCCCGGCAACCGCCCCAGCTTCTTCAACGCTTCCTTGGCGGCCTTGCGCTGGGCTTCACGCTTGGAAGGCCCACTCCCGCGCGAAAAAGCCTCCCCGTCCCACAGCAGCTCGACCACGAAAGCCTTCTCGTGGTCCGGACCGGATTCCTCGACCACTCGGTAGTCCGGAAGCGGCAGACCCAGGCTCTGGGCCGTCTCCTGGAGCGTCGTCTTGTAGTCGTGGAAGGAGAGGTCCCCGATGTCGATCCCGGAGACCTCGGGCTCGAAGACGTGGCGCAGGAACGCCTCCGTGGCCGTCAGGCCTCCGTCGAGATAAATCGCAGCAACCACCGCTTCAAATGCGTCGGCGAGCAGCGAGAGTTTCTCGGCCCCGCCCGACCGGGCCTCTCCGGCCCCCATTCGCAGAAAACGGCCGATCCCGAGCCCCCGCGCCTTGGCGCCGAGCATGGTGGCCGAGACCAGGTGCGCCTTGATCTTCGAGAGCGCGCCCTCCTGCAGATCCGGGAAGGAGCGGTAGATCACCTCGCCGACGACAAACCCGAGGACGGCGTCGCCGAGGAACTCGAGCCTTTCGTTATTGGGCGCCCGAACTTCCCGGTTCTCGTTCGAAAACGACTTGTGCGTGAGCGCCCGCTCGAGCAGGCCGAGGTCCTGAAAAGTGTGGCCGAGCTCCTGCTGAAAGGCGGAAGCCTCCTCGATCACAACGCCGTTCGTGCTCATCGTCAGTGGTGCCGGAGGCCGGACTCGAACCGGCACGGGCCTTGTGGCCCTCGGGATTTTAAGTCCCGTGCGTCTACCAATTTCGCCACTCCGGCGCAGAAAGACAGGGGGCCGGAAGACGCAAGACGTAAGACGGGAGGGGTGGAAGCAACTGGTTTCCGCATACGACGTCTACCGTCTTCCCTCTCTCCCCCGTCTCCCGGCTTCGGTGATCTATTTGGAGGCGACGGGCGGACTCGAACCGCCGAATAAAGGTTTTGCAGACCTCTCCCTTAACCACTTGGGTACGTCGCCCTCGTTGGGCGGAAGTCTACCGCAGCCGGCGGGATCTCCGGTTTAGCGCGGTCCGTGGGCGTAGTCGCGAATCAGGCCGGTCACGACGCCCTGGATCGTCACGTCCCGCGCGTCGAAGGTCAGGGGTTTCATGGCGGTGTTTGCCGGCTGCAGGCGGATCCGATGCCCTTCGTTGTAATAACGCTTCAAGGTGGCTTCCCCGCGCACGAGCGCGATCACCGTCTGCCCGATCTCGGCCTTCTCGCGCCGGGCGACGACGACGAAATCTCCGTCGAGAATGCCGTCGTCGATCATCGACTCGCCCCGCACGCGCAGGACGAAATGTTCCCCCTTGCCGAGCAGCGAGGCGGGGACCTCGATGGACTCTTCCTGCGGGAAGGGCTCGATCGGGCTGCCCGCGGCGACAGACCCGAGCAGAGGCACGCCGCGCGCGGCGGAAGGCTCGTCCGTCGGAGCAATGCCGCGGCTGCGGTTCCACTCGCGAGAGAGAGCGCCCTTTTCTTCGAGACGCTTCAGGTGCTTCTGGACCGTACCGAAGGAGGCAAGCTGGAAGGCCTCGCGAATCTCGCGCTGAGTCGGCGAGATCCCCTGTTCCGCGCGATAGCTGCGGATGAAATCGAGAATTTCCTTCTGCCGTTTGGTGAGATTCATTTTTTGCCTAATTAATTAAGGAATATAAGTTCACTATCGAAATAAATTAAGGCCGAGGGAACCACCGCGGCCGCCCGGAGGCCTCACCGGGCTAGCCCATCGGCCTTGATGCTGCACTATAGGCGCAAATGGGGCGCAAGTCAAGCACCACAGCGGCGCCGACCCGGCCGCCAGAACGGCGCACCATATCCTCTCGCCCGCCCGCACGCAAACGGCAGGGCGGGGCCGGTTATCGTGGCGGTATGGCAGCGCGGCGCCGGCGGATCGCCGTCATCGGAGCGGGGGCGGCAGGGTCCATGGCGGCGATCTTCGCCGCCTCGGACGACGTGGAGACGATCCTCATCGAGCGCACGCCGGACGGAGGACGCAAGATCCTCATCAGCGGCGGCGGGCGCTGCAACGTGTTGCCCGCCGAGAGCGACGAGTCGCGCTTCGTGACCGCATCGCCGCCGCGCGCACTCCAGCGCATGCTTCGCTCCTGGCCGCTGCGCGAGCAGATCCCTTTTTTCGAAGGCGAGCTCGGGATCCCGCTGGCCGAGGAGAAGGAATCCGCGAAGCTCTTTCCCGCCTCCAACCGGGCCCGCGACGTACGCGACGCCCTGCTCGCGCTCGCGCGGCGTCGCGGCGCCGAGCTCATGATGGACACCCTGGTGACCGGGCTCGCTCCTGCGGGCGACGGCTGGAGGGTTGAGCGCGAGGCGGCGCCGCCGCTCGAGGCGGATGCCGTCATCGTCGCGACAGGAGGACTCTCCATTCCAAAATCGGGCAGCGACGGACTGGGGCTGACCATCCTCGAACGCCTCGGTCACACGATCCACCCGACCTACCCCGCGCTCACTCC
>JANMPW010000608.1:0-3330 GCA_031370065.1 Acidobacteriota bacterium | reverse complement strand
TGCATGTCGGTTATCACGAAGTCCGAGTTGCTCTGCGGCGTCGAGGTGTCGCCGCGCCGCACCCAGGATGCTGCCGCTCTCGCCGCCTTCCTGCCCTACGTCGAGGTGCTGGACTTCGCCGGTGACGCTGCCAGACACTACGCCGAGATTCGAGCGGACCTGAAGAAGCGCGGGGCCCTCATCGGCGCTAACGACCTCTTCATCGCCGCGCACGCGCGTTGCCTGGGGCTCACGCTCGTCTCGAACAACACGGCGGAGTTTGGCCGCGTGAAGGGGCTGGAGATCGAGAACTGGACGACGACGGGTCGTCGTCCCCGATAGATGGAGATCGTCACGACACAACATCGGCCAAGCCGCCAATCATGGGTGGCTTGTGTTGGCGCAGAGGTGGGATTTGCCGCCGTGCTCCGCACGGCGCTTCCCTGCCGGGGGTCTGCCGTTGCCTGCCGGGGGAACCCACGACCCGTGGCGGGGCAACGAAGTTGGCGGAGAGGGTGGGATTTGAACCCACGAGACCCTTTCGGGCCTACCGGTTTTCGAGACCGGCCTGATCAACCACTCCAGCACCTCTCCGGGCGGTTGGACGGCGAATCCTAGCCGATTCCGGGTCCTTTGGTAAGGCGGGCGAAACCACAAGCCAAGGAATCCGTAATAATCGGCACCCCTCATGGAAAACGCAATCGCGCTGACGAACGTCTCGAAGGCCTTCGGCAAGTTCAAGGCCGTGGACAACCTGTCCTTGAACGTCCCGAGGGGGTCGATGTTTGGCCTGCTGGGCCCCAACGGCGCCGGGAAGACCACGTCGCTCCGGATGATCATGAACATCACGGCGCCCGACTCGGGCGACATCCGGATCCTCGGCAACCCGATGGACCGCGACATGCAGAACCGCATCGGGTACCTGCCGGAAGAGCGCGGGCTCTACCGCAAGATGAAGGTGATCGACCATCTCTACTTCCTGGCGGCGATCAAGGAGGTCTCGCGGGAAACGGCGAAGGCGCGCATCGCCGACTGGCTCGACAAGATGGAGCTGCGGCCCTGGCTCAACAAGAAGGTGGACGAGCTTTCCAAGGGCATGCAGCAGAAGATCCAGTTCATCGCCACGATCGTCCACGACCCCGAGATCCTGATCCTCGACGAGCCGTTCTCGGGCCTCGACCCGATCAACGTCGCGCTGATGCGCGATTACTTCCTCGAGTTCCGCGGGCGCGGCAAGACGATCATCTTCTGCACGCATGTGCTCGAGCAGGCCGAGAAGCTCTGCGACGAGATCACCTTGATGGCTCGCTCGCGTAAGATCCTCGAGGGAACCCTGAAGGACTTGAAGCGCCGGTACTCGCAGGACCTCCTGCGCATCGCCATGGACGCTTCGCTCCCCGAGGTCTCTGCGCTGCCCGGCGTCGCGACCGCCAAGCAGGTCGACGGCACCTTTGTCGTCGGCCTCCTGCCCGGCACGGACAGGCGCGAATTCCTGAAGCGCACGCTCGAGCGCTACCGGATCGACGCCTTCTCGCAGAAGGAACCGGAGCTCGAGGAGATCTACCTCGACGCCGTCCGGAGCGCCGGAATCGAAGATCGCACCATCGAATGAGGCGCGCATGAACTGGAAGAAGACCTTCGCCATCGTCCGCCGGGAGTACATCGAGCGCGTCCGCACCAAGGCGTTCTGGATCGCGACGCTCGTCATCCCGATCCTGTTCCTGGGCTACGTGGCAATCCAGATCGCGATGTCCCGGAAGACCGGCGGGCAGCGGCAGCTCGTCGTCGTCGATATGACCGGCAAGCTCTACGCGCCGCTCGCCGAAGAGCTCGCCGCGACCGAGGCCAAACAGACGAAGGAGCCATCGGGCTCGAAGGGCCCCCACTGGTCGCTCGTGGAGCGGCCGTTGACGGGGGACCTGGCCGCCACGAAAGAGGCGCTTCGCAAGGAAGTCCTCGACAAGAAGATCAGCGGCTACCTGATCCTCGAGCCGGCCAAGCTCGAGAAGGAGAGCGCCGAGTACTACTCGACGACCGTCTCGGACTACATCCCGCTGACCCAGCTCCAATCGGCTATCAACCGCATCTGGATCCGGCAGAAGATGGCGGCGCGGGGGCTTCCGGCCGACCTCGCGGCGGAGCTCGAGAAGCGCATCGACATGAAGCCGTTCAAGGTCACCGAGAAGGGAACGGCCGAGGAGAAGGGCGCCGGGATCATTGCCGCCATCGTCTTTCTCATCCTGATGTACTCGACCTTCTTCATGTACGGCTACCAGGTCATGCGCGGCGTCATCGAGGAGAAGTCGAACCGCATCGTCGAGATCATCGTCGCGTCGGTGCGGCCGATGGAATTGATGGTCGGCAAGATCGTCGGCATCGGCCTCGTGGGCCTGACGCAGTATTTCGTGTGGTCGCTCGTCGCGATGAACCTGTCGCTGCCCGCGATCGCCGGCATGATGTCCAGCGGCGACTTCGGCGTGCCGCAGATCCAGATCTCGATGCTCGGCTACTTCATGCTGTTCTTCATCCTCGGGTACTTCCTCTACGCGAGCGTCTACACGATGATCGCCGCCCCCTTCAACACCGACCAGGAGGCGCAGCAGCTGGCGATGATCCCGATGGTCATGATCGTCGGCGGCATCGCGGTCTACCCCGCGGTCATGAACAACCCGACCGGCAACGTGGCGCTCTTCTTCTCGCTCTTTCCGTTCACGGCGTCGCTCATCATGTTTCTGCGGACCGCCGTCTCCGAGCCGCCGGCGTGGCAGATCGCCCTGTCGATTGTCCTCATGCTCTCGACGACCGCGGGCCTGGCGTGGCTGGCCGGCCGCATCTACCGCATCGGCATCCTCATGTACGGCAAGAAACCCACGATCCCCGAGATCATCCGCTGGGCCCGCTACTCCCCCGGCAAAGTCATCCAGCCGCCGGTCAAGCAGGCGTCGTAGGGCCCGCGCCGCGGGCGCTCCGGTGCGCCTCGGTTGCCCACTTTCCCGCCCTGTGCTAACTTTCGCGCCCCGTTTGGCCCATTCGTCTAACGGTCAGGACGCGGCCCTCTCAAGGCCGAAATACGGGTTCGATTCCCGTATGGGCTACCACTAAGATCAAAGGCCTTAGCCTCGCGCTCGGCCTCCCCTTGCATGCTGGCAATCCGTGCGCTATATACTGAACCATATGGTTCAGTATACGCGGGCCCGCCTCGATGCCTCGTTCGCCGCGCTCTCGGACGCCACCCGACGCGGCGTTCTGGAGCAGCTCGGCCGTTCCGACGCTTCGATCACGGACCTTGCCGAAAGGTTCCACATGACCCTCACGGGCATGAAGAAGCACGTCGGCGTCTTGGAGCAGGCC
>JANMPW010000597.1:0-3559 GCA_031370065.1 Acidobacteriota bacterium | reverse complement strand
CTGACCCAGAAAGGCCTCCAGTCGGTCGAGCCGCACGACGGCGCCGTCCACCTCCCTCTCGGCATCGGAGCTCCGAGTGAGATCGAGCGTGGTCAGCAGGAGCAACCGCTGCCGCGGATGGTCGAAGGCCGCGACCGCGTCGTAGAGCAGGAACTGCGCGTCCGGAATCCCGCCCTCGCGCGGGTGCCGGCCCGGGATCTCCTCGAAAAGGCGCACGGCGTCATAACAGAGATAACCAACGGCGCCGGCCGACAGCGGAGGCAGCTCGGGATCGGGGACGAAGCGGTCCCGCCGCACGATCCGCTCGAGCGCTTCGAGCGGCGCGCCCGCGCATGGCTGCGAGACACCATTCTGCTCGAGGCGAGCCAGCCCATCCTCCACCGTCCAGCGCGCGATTGGCCCCGTCCCGAGAAACGTGTAGCGGGCCACCGTCTCCCCGCCCTCGACGCTCTCGAGAAGGAAGCACTCCTGCCCGGAAGCCCGCATGCGCGAGAAGAGCATCACCGGCGTGAGGAGATCCGACGGAAACACGCGCGCGACCGGAACGCAGGCGCGGGACTGCGCCCGCGCCAGGAACTCGCGGCGCTCCGCGCTACGCTCCCTCATGCCGTCATGCCCGCGCGCAGGATCTGCATCACCTCTTCGGGCGGGACGCCCTCGACGCCAAAGAGCTCCGCCTGGCGCACCGCCTGGACCGTGAACATGCGCAGTCCCTCGACCGTCGGGCATCCCGCCGCGCTCGCCGCGCGGATCGTGGAGGTCTCGCGGCCGTCGCGCCGGTACACGCAGTCGAACACCAGCGGTCGCGCCTCGAGGAGGCTCTCCGGGATCGCGGGCGGATCCTCGTCGCGCCAGCCGACCGGCGTGGCATTGACGTAGAGATCTGCCTCGCTCGCGGAAAGGTCGCTCCAGGCCATCGAATCGACATGGAGAGCCTCCGCCAGCCGGTCGGCCTCGGTGTCGCGCCGGGCCGTCACCACGACCTCGTACCCCAGGCGCCGCGCCGCAACGATGACGGCGCGGGCAGCGCCACCCGCTCCGACGACGACCGCACTGCGGCCCTCCCCCGTTCCGTGGTCTGCCAGCGGATCGAAGACACCGTCCACGTCCGTGTTTTCCGCGCGCCAGGTCCCGCGATCCCGTACGAGCGTGTTCGAGGCCCCGATCCGGCGAACGTCCTCGGAGGGCAGACCCACGCGCGCCGCCGCGAGTTTCCACGGCTGCGTGACCGCGAATCCGCGGAAGGGCGGATCGTGCTCGATCTCGTGCGGCCTCTCTCGGTCGAAATCCGCGACCTGGAGGGGCAGGTAGAGAAACGGCAGATCCCGCGCCCGGAAGAGCGTGTTGTGCAGCAGCGGCGAGAGTGAACGCGCCGTGCTCCCGGCGATCACGCCGAAAAGCGCCTCGATCGAACGCGGACGATCTACCTCGTAGATGGCGAGGAGATCTCCGATCGGAATCTGGCCCGCCGCGGTCTCGCGCTCGACCGGGCCGTAGACGAGCGCCGCACCGAAGAGCGCCGACAGCACGCGGCCCGGAGCGCTCGCCGGTCCCATGGGAAAGATCGCGACGCCATCGTTCTGCCGCTTCTGGAGCTCGGCGATTCGCAGGCCCCCGGCAAGATCCGACGCGCCCGCGACGAGTTTGACGGCGTGTGCGCCGGCCGAGCGCATCGCGGACAGCCTCGCCTCCCAGTCGGAAGGAAGTGTAAAGGGCGAGTGCAGCGAAACGACGACCCGCTCCCGTTCCGGAAAAGCGTCCCGGTCTCCGAGCAGACCCCGCGCGTGCTCCACATCCACCGTGGCTCCCGAGGCGTACGCCTCCTCGACGAGCCGCCGGTACACCTGGGCCGAGCCGGAAAAGCTCCCGCCCTCGGCAATCGAGCGCCAGGTCAGGATGACCGGCCGCGGATCGAGCGAAACGAGCGCCGCAGCCGGGATCGGGTGCTGCGCCAGGTCCATCCGGAACTCGATCGCGTTCGCCCCGGCCGGAACCCGCGCGACCAGACGCTGAGCGTCCGCCGCGTCCTTGGGCGCGAGCGACGCGATGTGCGCGGGTATCGGAAGAATTTTGTTCGCCATGAAAATCAAAAACCCCCGAGCCCTTCCGGGCCGGGGGTTCCAATTATCGTCGTTCTGGTTCGCCCCGGCCGAAAGTGTCGGCAGGGCATGTTTCGCCCTACCGGGTTTCCTCCGGCCACCACCAGGTCCGGACCGAGCGGCAAATCTTCATCGGGGAGGCATCATCCCGCCGTCGGCGGGAGGTGTCAAGGGAGTCGAACGTTAACGTATTGGTACTACGCCTTCTTCCACCGCGTCCCCGTCGGACCGTCCTCGAGCACGATCCCTTTGGCCGCGAGCTCGTTGCGAATCCGGTCGGCTTCGGTGAATTCCTTGCGCTTGCGGGCGGCCAGGCGCTCGGCGATCTGGGCCTCGATCTCGGCAGGAAGGACTTCGGCTCCCGCGGGCAGCAGACCCAGGACTCCGTCGGCGCTGCGTAGGATCGCTCCGGCGATGGCAGCACCTTCGGCGTCGAGCGTGCCGTCGTCGATGGCCGCGTTGAGCTCCCGGAGGTAAGGGAAAAGCGCTCCGAGCGCTTCGGATGTGTTGAGGTCGTCATCCATCGCGGCCATGAAGTCGAGGGCGAACTTCTCCGCGCGCGCGGCCGCGGGAAACGCACCCGGTTTCTTCGCGCCGCCCGAGGCAACCTCGTCGATGCGCGTCGCCGCAGAGCGCAGCCGGTCCACCGCGGCCGCAGCCCCCGCGAGCGCGTCGAAAGTGAAATTGAGTCTTCGCCGGTAGGGCACCGAGAGGAGCAGGTAGCGCACGGCCATCGCGTCGTTGCGGCGGGCGAGCACGTCGTCGAGCGTGAAGAAGTTGCCCTTCGACTTGGCCATCTTCTCGCCGTCCACGATGAGGTGCTCGGCGTGGAGCCAGACGTCGACGAACCGCTCCCCGGTCGCGGCCTCACTCTGCGCGATCTCGTTCTCGTGGTGCGGAAAGATGTTATCGACCGCGCCCGTGTGGATGTCGAAGTGCGCGCCAAGGTACTTCATGCTCATGGCCGAGCACTCGATGTGCCAGCCGGGACGGCCCTCGCCCCAGGGCGACGGCCACGACGGTTCCCCGGGCTTGCCCGCTTTCCAGAGGACGAAGTCCTTGACGTCCTCCTTCTCGTACTCGTCATCGGCCACGCGGTCCCCTCGGCGGGCCTGCGTCAGGTCGATTCGAGAGAGCTTGCCGTAGTCCGGGAAGGTCGTGATGCGGAAGTAGACCGAGCCCTCGGTCTCGTAGGCGTGGCCGCGCTCGAGCAGCTTCGCCGTGATCTCCTGCATCTCGGCGACGTGGTCGGTGGCCCGCGGGTCCCCCTCCACCCGCTGGATCCCGAGCCGATCGATGTCGCGAAAGAAGAGGTCCGTGTATTTCGACGTGAAATCGCGCAGCGACATCTGCGCCTGCGCTGCGCCGCGGATCGTCTTGTCGTCCACATCGGTCAAGTTCATGATCTGTGTGACGCGCCAGCCCTTCGCCAGAAGATGGCGCCGCAGGACGTCTTCCCA
>JANMPW010000522.1:0-6154 GCA_031370065.1 Acidobacteriota bacterium | reverse complement strand
CCGGATTTTCGCGCGCACCTGCGCGCGCGCGGGCGCGAGAACTCGTGGTCCGGACGCGTCATGACCGTCCTGCGCGCGCTCGACGGGCGTTAGGCCAAGTCCTGAGAGCGCTAGGGGGTCGAGGGAGCGGGCACCGCAGGGGTCGCGGCTGCGACGGCCGGCGGCTCGATCCGAATCGAGGTCGCGATTTTCTTGCCGTCCCGCTCGAGCCAGCGCACCGCGACGCGGTCGCCCGCCTTGAGCGTCTCCCCATTGACCCTGGTCGCCGCCGTGCGCACGAGCGCGGTTTCCTTGCCGGCCGCCGTCTTCACGACGAAGGTCTTCCTGGCTTCGTCCACCCGCGTGATCGTGCCGGAGACGCCGTAGCCGTGGCTTCTCTGCTTCTCGGTGGCGGCGCCCGGGGCCGCGGCCGCGAGTCCGCAAAGCAACAACGCGATGGGCAGCAGTCTCCTCATGCAACCTAAGGCTAGCCCCGACGACGTGAACGCAACGTGAACGGCGCGACCGGCGATAGAGTTAGCCGCATGAAAAAGCTGCTGCTCGTCCTCCCGGCCGGTCTCTGCCTGGTCGCGCTCGCCCCTGCCGACGCGCCTTACGACCTTGTTTTCGTCGGCGGCCGCGTGGTCGACGGGACAGGTGCGCCGTGGTTTGCGGCCGATGTCGGCGTGCGCGATGGAAAGATCGTCGCCGTGGGCGTCCTCGCGGGACGCCCAGCCAAGCGCACGATCGACGCAAAGGGCCTCGTCATCACGCCGGGATTCATCGACCTGCTGGGGCAGTCCGAGTACAACGTGCTCGTCGACAAGAGGGCGGCCTCGAAGATCACGCAGGGCATCACGACCGAAGTGACCGGCGAGGGCGCCTCCATCGCGCCCCTGAACGCCGCGATGCTCGCCGAGGGCAAGGACGTCTACCAGCGATACGGTTTCACGCCCGACTTCACGACCCTCGACGGCTATTTCAAGACCTTCGAGCGCAGGGGCAGCGCCATCAACCTCGCCACGTTCGTCGGCGCGGGCGGCGTGCGCGATCTCGTCATCGGCAAGGCCGACCGCCGCGCGACCCCCGAGGAATTGAAGCGCATGTGCGACGTCGTCGACCAGGCGATGAGCGAAGGCGCGATCGGCGTCTCTTCCTCCCTCCAGTACGTGCCCGACATGTACAACTCGACCGACGAGCTCATCGCCATGGCGAAGGTCGCGGCCCGGTACGGCGGCGCGTATTTCACGCACCAGCGCTCCGAGGCCAACGCGATCGACTCCTCGCTCGACGAGGTCTTCCGTATCGCGAAGGAGGCCCAAATCCGGACCCAGATCTGGCACTTGAAGACCGCCTACAAACGCAACTGGGGCCGCATGCCAGCGGTCCTCGCGCGGATCCAGGCCGCGCGCGCGGAAGGCATCGACGTCGCCGCCAACCAGTATCCGTGGACGGCGGGCTCCAACGGCCTCGACGCCTGCCTGCCGCCCTGGATCCGCGAGGGCGGGCGCGAAGCACTTTTGAAACGCCTGGCCGATCCCGCGCAGCGCGAAAAGGCGAAAAAGGACATGCTCGAGGACAGCGACGCCTGGAGCAACCAGTACCTGGGCGCCGGAGGTCCCGACCGCGTCCTCGTCGCCTCGGTCGTCAACACGAACCTGAAGAAGTACGAGGGCAAATCGGTCGCGCAGATCGCGGCCGACCAGAAGAAGGATCCGCGCGACGCCCTGATCGACCTCGTCATCGCCGATCGCGCGAACACGGCCTGCATCATTTTCATGATGGACGAGACCGACGTCCGCACCGCGCTCCAGAGCCCGCTCGTCGCCTTCGGCACGGATTCCGGCGCCGGCGCGACGGACGGGATCTTCTCCGAGGAAAAGTCGCACCCGCGGGGCTGGGCCTCGACGGCACGCATCCTCGGCCGCTACGTCCGGGACGAAAAGGTTCTGCGCCTCGAAGAGGCGGTCCGCAAGATGACCTCCTTTCCCGCCGAGGCCGCCGGCCTGACCGACCGCGGGCTCGTCAAGGTCGGAATGGCCGCAGACCTCGTCGCGGTCGACACGGCGAAGGTCCAGGACCTGGCCACATACGAGGAGCCGCGCCGCTACAGTGCGGGCTTCCCGTACGTCGCCGTCAACGGGGTCCTCGTCGTGGACGAGGGCAGGATCACGGGTGCGGCGCCCGGCAAGGCCCTGCGCGGGCCCGGTTACCGGGCACCGTAAGGCTGCCTGCCTGCGATCACTCCGCCGTTTCGTCCGCCGCGGCGGCCTCCGGCCGGGGCGCGTCGAGGCATCCCTGGAGGCGCGACTGCTGGTCGGGCGTCAGCGTGGCCAGGACCTGATTGCGTACCGCGTCGCGCTCGGCGCGAAGCGTCGCGATGGCCGCCTTCACCGCGAGGAAGTCGTTCCCGATCGCGCACGCATCCGGCGGCACGGCGTCCACGGCGGCCCGGAGCGTCTGGCGGGCCGCGCGAATTGCGACGACGTCCGCCTCGACGGTCGGTTTCGCGGCGTCGAGGATGCCCTGGATATCCGTCTTCTGCTGATCGGTCAGGTCGAGAATCGAGAGGCACTCCCTCAGGTGTCGGTGTCCGGGGCGGTGGGCCGCCGGGGCGTCCTGCGCGAGGACCGAGAGGGGAACCACCAGACCCAGAAGGGCGGGCGCGGCAAGCCGGAACAAGGAACGTCGCATGAAATCTCCTTTCGCTTGAGACCGCGGCCGGAAGGGCTCGCGTCCAGCAGAGAAGACGAGCGGCGAAGCCGGCGGTTTACTTGACGAGCAGGACCGGGCAACGTGCGAGGATGCCGATCTTGTAACTGATCGTGCCCCAGTTCTGGCCCGGATGTTTCAGAGCGAGGCGATGGGAGCCCATGACGATCAGATCGGTCTTGTTCTCTTCGGCAAGGCGGAGGATTTCGTTGACGCGGTTGCCATACACGATCTCGGCATGCGCCGCGACCCGGCCGGCCAACGCGAGCAGAACCCCCATCTTCTCGCGGGCGCTTTTCTCGAGCCCGCGGTAAAAGCCCGCCAGCGCCGCGTCGTCGCCTGCGTCCACGCGCTCGATGACGTGGAGCAGCGTCACAGATGCGCCGCGCTGCGTAGCCAGCTTTGCAGCGACTTTCACGGCGCGGGCGTTCTTCCTCGTGAAATCGACGGGAACGAGGACCCTTCGAAACATGGCCCACCTCCGACGTCCCGACGTTACGCCGGAGGCGGCCTGTAAACCTAATGAGAACGCACCAATCCGCCGCCGCTACTCGGCGAGGACTTTGAGCTTCCTTTTCGGCCGATCGAGGCCAAACGACCGTACGGCGTGCTTCTCGATGTGGTCCATCGCCTCCTCGACCGAATCGGTCAGGAGCAGAAGATCGAGGTCGGTGTGCGAAATCGTGCCCCCCGCCACCATCTTCGCGAGGAAGCCCATCAGCGGCCGGTAAAACTCGGTGCTCATCAGGACGACCGGGAAGTTCTTTATCTTGGCGGTCTGAATGAGCGTAAGCGCCTCGAAAAGCTCGTCCATCGTGCCGAGGCCGCCCGGCATGACGACGAAGGCGTACGAGTACTTGACGAGCATCACCTTGCGGACAAAGAAGTGCTCGAAGGCCACCGAGCGGTCGAGGTAGGGGTTCAGTTTCTGCTCTTCAGGAAGGACGATGTTGCACCCGACCGTGAAACCGCCGGCCTCCTTCGCGCCGCGGCTGGCCGCCTCCATGACCCCGGGGCCACCTCCCGTGATGACTGTGAAGCCGAGGCGCGCCAGGCCCGCGCCGACCTGTTCCGTCAGCGCGTAGTAGGGGTGGTTCTGCTTGAAACGCGCCGAGCCGAAGACGGTCACGCACGGACCGACGAAGTGCAGCGTTCGAAAACCCCGGATGAACTCGCGCATGATGTCGAGGACCGAGAGGAATTCCTTCCAGCGCGAGCGGGGCCCCGAGAGGAAGAGGCGCTCGGCGCCGTTCGGCTTGCTCGGCACCTCTGGCGGCGGGACACGATCTCCCATTCTCTCGGAACTAGCTCGGACGGCGGGCGACGGAAATCCGGGCCTCGGCGAGCGCGACCCGCGCGCGGATGGGATCGAGAGTATCGATCCCGGCGGTCTTCCTCTCTTCTTCGGCCTTCGCGCGGTCGCGCTCGGCCGCGGCCGCGTCGATCTCGGCGGCCGTCTCGGCCGAGTCCGCGAGGACCGAGACCCGGTCGCCCGAGATCTCGGCAAACCCCGCCGAGACGGCGTAGGCAGTCGAGCTGCCGCCCCGGCGAATCGTCAGGACCCCCGTGCCGAGCAGCGTGATCAGCGGCGCGTGCCCCGGCAGGATGCCCACGTACCCCTCTGCGCCGGGAAGCTCCACCTCGTCCGCCTCGGCCTCGACGACCTTGCGCTCCGGAGTGACGACGAGCAGTTGAAGGGCCATGGGCCTACGCGACCTTCGCGAGCTGGGCGGCCTTCTCGCGGGCTTCTTCGATCGTGCCCACCATGTAGAAGGCCTGCTCGGGCATGTCGTCGCACTTGCCGTCCACGATCTCGCGGAAGCCCTTGATCGTGTCGGCGATCTTAACGGACCGGCCCTCGAGGCCCGTAAACTGCTGGGCCACGAAGAAGGGCTGCGACAGGAAGCGCTGGATCTTGCGCGCACGCGCGACGACGAGCTTGTCCTCTTCCGAGAGCTCGTCGATGCCGAGAATCGCGATGATGTCCTGGAGGTCCTTGTATTTCTGCAGCACCGCCTGTACGTCGCGCGCGCACTTGTAATGCTCCTCGCCGACGACGCGCGCCGAAAGGATCGTCGACGTGGAGGCGAGCGGGTCCACGGCCGGGTAGATGCCCATCTCCGAGATCGCGCGGGAGAGAACCGTCGTCGCATCGAGGTGCGCGAACGCCGCTGCCGGCGCGGGATCCGTCAGGTCGTCGGCCGGCACGTAGATCGCCTGCACCGACGTGATCGAGCCTTTCTTGGTCGAAGTGATGCGCTCCTGCAGCTCGCCCATCTCCGTGGCGAGGTTCGGCTGGTATCCGACGGCCGACGGCATGCGGCCGAGCAGCGCCGACACCTCCGAGCCCGCCTGCGTGAAGCGGAAGATGTTGTCGATGAAGAGCAGCACGTCCTTGCCCTCGGTGTCGCGGAAGTACTCGGCGACGGTCAGGCCGGTCAGTCCCACGCGCAGGCGCGCCCCAGGGGGCTCGGTCATCTGCCCGTAGATCAGGGCGGCCTTGGATTTCTCGGTGTTCCCCGGCGTGATGACGCCCGACTCCGACATCTCGTGGTACAGGTCGTTGCCCTCGCGCGTGCGCTCGCCAACGCCCGAGAACACCGAGAAGCCGCCATGGTGCATCGCGACGTTGTTGATGAGCTCCTGGATCATGACGGTCTTGCCGACGCCAGCGCCGCCGAAGAGGCCGGTCTTGCCGCCCTTCGTATAGGGCTCGAGCAGGTCGATGACCTTGATTCCGGTCTCGAACATCTCGACCGAGGTCGCCTGCTCGTCGTACGAGGGCGGCTCGCGGTGGATGGGCCACCGTTCCTTGGAATTGACGGGGCCCAGGCCGTCCACGGGCTCTCCGAGGACGTTCAAGATCCGCCCGAGCGTTTCGCGCCCCACGGGCACCGAGATGGGCGCGCCGAGGTCCACGGCCTTCATGCCGCGCACCATGCCGTCGGTCGCCTTCATGGCGACGCAGCGGGCCACGCTCTCGCCGAGCTGCTGCGCGACTTCCGCGATGACGTCGATCGGCTCGCCGGTCTCTTTCCCGTCGTCCTGGATGTGGATCGCGTTGTAAATCGCCGGCAGCTTGCCCTCCGGAAACTCGATGTCCAGGACCGGCCCGATGATCGCAACGACCTTGCCGATGTTCTGCTCCGCCATGGTATGCCCCTTTTCGCTCATTCCAGCGCCGCGGCGCCCGAAACGATTTCGATCAGTTCCCTGGTGATGCGCGCCTGACGGGCGCGGTTGTACGTCAGCGTCAGCTTGTCGATCAAGTCGCCCGCGTTCTTGGACGCCGAGCCCATGGCCGTCATCTTCGCGCCCATTTCGGCCGCGGCGGATTCGGCGAGCGCGCGGAAGATCGTGAACTCGAGGTAGCGCGGCAAGAGCCACGCGAGGATCGTCGCGGCGTCGGGCTCGTAGATGTACTCGACGCCCGGACCTTCTGCGGCCGCGGCCGCCTCCGGCG
>JANMPW010000475.1:0-3833 GCA_031370065.1 Acidobacteriota bacterium | reverse complement strand
ACAGACGAGGTGCGGGACCGCGGCGAAAGCCGCGTCGAACCGGCGAAAGTTCTCCTCGATCAGCGCCCGGCTGTAGACGTAGAGCGGCGTGCCGAACTTTTGCGCGATGTCCTCGAGCGAGACACCGTCGCAAAGAAGCTTACCGTCCTTCCGCTCGAAACCCGCCGTCACGTTGGGCGGGACGATAGCAGAGGTCTATCCGCCCCTCTCACCCTGACCCTCTCCCCACTCCGGGTGGAGAGGGAAATTTCAGGCTCCCTCTCCCGGCGGGAGAGGGTTGGGGTGAGGGGCGCCCCTACGGACCCGTTCCGAGCAGCACGCGCCGCTTTCCGGTGAGCGGGTCGAAGTGCACGAGCGATCGCTGGCCCGGGCCGTAGAAGAGCTTCGTCGCCGGGCTGCCGATGTCGGGAGACGTCCAGAGCGAGCGCACAGGCCAGAGTTCATCGGCGACCTTGCGGACGGAATGAGCTTCGAAATCCACGAGCCACGCCTTGTAGTGAGTTCCCTCGTCGCCGATGCCGACGGCGAGCTGGCCGGGCGCGACTTCGCCACCGGTCACTGCCGAGCGCCCAGGGGGCAGCGGAATCGTCGTCAACGCTGCGCCGTCGGGACCGTACAGCCGCAAGCGCAGGCCAGCGTCGGAACGCTCTGTCACGGCGATGCGGCTGCCAGAGAGAAAGCGCGGCCAGCGGCTGTCCGCAGGCGCATCGCCGAGGGTTGCGAGGAATGCGCCGCTACGCCCGTCGAAGAGCCGCGTCCGGCGGTTCGGTTCGTCGACGGCGATGATCCGGCCGCCGGTCGGGTCGGCGACGAAGAACCGCAGGCCGTTCAGTCCTTCTATCCTGCCGATGCTCCGGAGCGTGCGCGAAGGCGCGTCGAGCTCGAGAATGTCGAACGTCTTTTCGTCCGTGCGAAAAATTCGAAAGCGGTCATTGTCGATGAAGAGGCCGCGTACGCTCTGACGCTCCCTCGTCGGAAGTCGCGCGGAGACGAGAACCTTTTCGGAAGCCAGGTCATGGATCGAGAGGAGTCCGGCCTCCATCGTCGCCAGGCGCGAGCCGTCGGCGGAGAGCTCCATGAGCGAACCATAGCCGTCGAGGAGGAGCCGGGTGCGCGCGGGCTCCACCTTCGGATCGTCGAGGCGCCACGTCCACAGGGGGAAAGGGCCGCCATTAGCCTGGATCCAGGCGGCCCGCGACCCATTCGCCGAGATGACCGGACCGCGCCAGTCGATGGTCGGCGTGCGGGCGAAGCGTTCGGTCGCCGTGTCGTAGAGAAACGTCGCCCGGGCGCCGCGGGCCCAGCCTTCGACCTGAATCCAGGTTCCGGCCGAAGCGGGAGAAGCCCAGAAGTCCCTTTCGAGGTCGGCGGGCTTCGCGGACATGACCCATGAGGCGTATGCGTTGACGCCGATGACCCCGGCGCCGATCGCAGTCCAGAGAACGAGCGAGAGGGCGCGATGCGCCGCACGGATGTCGGTCCGGCCGTGCGCAACCGAAGCATAGCCGGCCGCGACGAGGGCAGCGCCGGCAGCAATCGCGAAGCCCACCGCTGCCCGCTGGAAGGGGACGGCCGCCATGAAGAGCGGCAGACGCGAGAGTGCGGCCGACACGCCGAGCCAGGCGGCGACGGCGAGAACGGCGTCGAGGCCGGTCAGGGCGGAGCGCGAGCGCAGGGCAAGCGTCACCGCATGAAGCAGGCAGAACACGACCACCAGGGCGCCGAGCGCCAGGAGCGGCCAGGTGAGGGAGACCTCCCGTTCCGTGAGGAAATCCTTCCAGGGCAACGTTGCACCGGCCAGCCGCGCGGGGATCCAAACGATGGTTGCCGTGGCGACGGCGAGCAGCATCGCCGCGGCCATGCGGCCGCCCCAGATCGCGATTCCCGAGACCGGTCTCGCAAAATCGAACCCGATGCGGCGGCTTGCGATCGAGGGTGCGCACATCGTGCCGCCGAGGCCGATCGAAATGCCCGCCGCGAAGGCGAACGAGATGAGCAACGCCGTCCAACCGCGCACGTCCACAGCGCTGGCTCCGCCATTGCCCGGCACGAACGGCGCGATGAGGGGAATCAGGCTCGTGAACGCCGCGGCGGCGAAGAGGAGGCGACGCTCCGCGATTTCCCTGCGCGTGATTGCGAAAAAGCCTTTCACTGCCCGGCTCCCTTCTCTTCCCCCGCAACGGCGAGGAAGATCTCCTCGAGCGGCACGGCCTCGGCCGAGGCGTCGTCCACGCCGTCGATTGCTCGGAAGCGCTCGAAGACCGCGTCGTCGAAGTTCGAAACGATGGCCTCGATCCCCCAGCCACGCACCCTGACGCGCTCGGCGTGGAATGCGTCGAGCTCCGTGCCGAAAGCCGTGCGGGTGTCGGTCAGGCGGTTTGCGTACCGGATTCGGCGAAAGCGCGCCTTGAGCGCCTCCATCTCTTCGTCGAGGATGAGCTTGCCCTCCTTGAGGATGCCCACGCGCGTGACGATCCCTTCGAAGCCCGCGAGATCGTGGGTCGTGACGAAGACCGTCGTGCCGCGGTCGGCCAGCTCGCCGACGATCTCCTCGTAGAGCGCGCTGCGAGCGACGACGTCGAGGCCGAGTGTGGGATCGTCGAGGATCAGGGCTTCCGGGGCGTGCCCGAGTGCGAGCGCCAGCATGACCTCGCCCTTCTGCCCCTTCGAGAGCCGTCCGAAGGGCGTCTTCGGCGGCACACCGAATCGCTGGAGCCGTGCCATGACCGCGGCGGCGTCCCAGCGCGGGTAAATGCGCCGGCAGAAGTCGGACAACTCCCGCGCCGTCATGCCGGGCGGTGCATCCGGTTCCTCGGGGACGATGCCGATGCGGGCCATGGCGGCCTTGCGGGTCGCCCATGCGTCGGCACCGAAGAGGAGCGTGCGGCCCGCGGACGGCTTCTGCTCGCCGAGAAGGCAGCGCACGAGGGAGGACTTGCCGGCACCGTTTCTTCCCAGCAGGGCGTAGACGGAGCCCGGCGCGACGCAGAGCGACACGTCCCGACAGGCCGTCGAGCGACCGTACCGGACGGTGAGGCCTTCGATGCGGATCGGTTCCGTCACGACTTGTCTCCCTTCTTCCAGGCGGCCCGGAGCGCCTCGGCCGCCTCCTCCTTCGTCACACCGAGCGTCGCGGCGAGGCTGGCGTAGCGGGTTGCCGCCTCGCGGAGAATTCGCGCGCGGTCGGTCCTGCTCATTGCGGGAGGTGCGTCGGCGACGTACGTTCCGTCCCCGCGGCGAACCGTGAGCACGCCCGCGTCCGTCAGCCGCTGAAACGCCTTGGCGACGGTGGCAGGATTGACGCGAAGCTCCTTTGCGAGGTCCCGAACCGACGGCACGACGGCGCCGGGCGCGAGCGCCCCCGAGGCCACGAGCCGGCGCAGGCCCTCCTCGATCTGGCTCCAGATCGGGGTCGCGTCGGACGGGTCGATGCGCAGGCCAGCCATATCAGTGTATTAATACACCGATACGCTAGGGCGTGTCAACCCTCCCGGGTTCAGCCCCCATGCTCTGCCGGAAGTCGTAGCGGCGGATCATGGGCGCGGCGGCGGCGATCGCGGCGGTGATGGCGACCGTCGCGATGCCGCCGGAGACGACGGACACCGTGACGCCTACGGCAGCCGAGGCGAAGAGCGAGGCGACGATGCCGGCCTCGAGCTCGCCCAGCTGCGGGCCACCCATGAAGAAGATCATGTTGACCGACGTCATACGGCCGCGCAGGCGATCGGGCGTGATGAACTGGCGCAGCGTCTGCCGGATGACGGTCGAGATGGCGTCGGCGAAGCCCACGGCAGCGAGCGCCGCGAGTGTCAGCCGGAACGAGCGCGAGAGGC
>JANMPW010000316.1:0-2880 GCA_031370065.1 Acidobacteriota bacterium | reverse complement strand
CCCGCCCGCGGGCTAAACCGGGCCGGGGGATAGGCAGAGCAGCCGGTTCATCGAGCTGCCATGTCCAGCCATACAATCTCCGCGACGCGCCTGCTGGGAAGGCGCTCCCGCCGCTATTTATCAAGTTGCGTGGATCTGGCGTTTGCATCTTTGACCTCCGTCGCGGGGATTGTATGGCTGGACATGGCAGCTCGATGAACCGGCTGCTCTGCCTATCCCCCGGCCCGGTTTAGCCCGCGGGCGGGGCAAGCTCCGCCCCTACGGACCTGCGGCGGGCGATGACCGCAGCGGCAACGAGGACGACGGCCGTCGCCGCCGAGATCAGCGCCCCCGGGATGAACCCTGGCGGCCAGTAGGTGAGGCGCACCGTGTGCTCCCCGGGCATCAGCGCCACAGCGAAGAACGGCCCGTTCGCCCGGAAGATGGGGATCCTTACGCCCTTCTCGTCCCGGGCCGACCAGCCTCCGTCCTGGACGACGCTGAGCACGATGCAGGCGGGCCCTTCGGCGACGCGCGCGCGAAACGAGATCGCGTTGGTGGATTCGGCGTAGTCCGAGAGCTCGGCCTTCCCGCCGGGAGCCTCGCCATCCTCGTGCCACAGGACCCAGGCCCGCTCGCGCCAGTCCCGGTTCGCGGCAATCGCGGGGAAGGCCGCCCCGAAGGCCGCATTCGCATCCCTCACCGGCTCGCGCAGCCCGGCCGGCGCGGCGACGAGCCGGACGCGCTCGGGCACGAACGCCCGCGGCAGCACGGCTGCGTTCTCGTACACGTTGCCGTCCTTGCCCGCATAGACCGTCTTCCAACGGGCGCCCGGGGACCTGCCGTCCGGCGCCGAGATCATGTAGCGCACGTTCAGGAAGTTGAAGACGGAGGCATCCGGATCGCGGATGTGCTTGAAATAATCTGCGCGCGGATACCCGCAGGTGGCATCGAGGAAGGCCACGTAGTCCGCGCGCTCGATGGCATCGTGCGTGCGGACGTCTTCGACGCGGGCGAACACGCCGTCGTTCGGGAAGATGGCATTGTCCTCGCCGGCCACGCGATACGGTCGCTCTCGCGCCTGGAGAAACCGGATCATGGCCGTCTCCGGGTAGAGCAGAGACACCGGGTTGAGCGGGTAGAGGCCGCGCCACAGATGGAGAAGCTCGCCGGCGCAGACCGCGGCGAGGCCGATGACGGCGAGGCCCGGCCGAATACGCCCGAGGGACAGAAAGCCGCACGCGAGCAAGAGCGCCCCGAGCGTCACGATCAGCTCGCTCCGCTGGAAGGCAACTCCGCCGAGCGCGGCGTGCTCCGGACGAAAGTGCTTGAATACCACGATGGCCGACGCCGCCAGCAGAAGCGGCACGACGAGGGCGCCCCATACGGACCGCGGGCGCTCGGCGGCATCCCGCGTGTAGCGGTCGAGCTCGAGCGCGGCAATCGCCGGGCCCGCCAGCGCGATCCAGGAGTAGAACCGAAGCGGGAACATATTCCGGATCGCCGGGATGAGCGAGAAGAGCTCCGCGAAGGGCCACTGCGCCACGGCGACGGCCAGCCCGCACACGAGCAGACCGACGAGCACCCACTCGGCGCGTGCCCGCCCCGAACCGGGCCGCAGCACGAGGAGCACGGCCGCCCACCCGACGATGCCAAAATAGCCCAGGTCCATCTCGGGCACGGCTCCCGTCGCGCCAACGAGCACGGGCGAATGGATCAGGTCTCCGAGCGAGTACGGGAAGAACGCCGTCGCGACGCCGCGCCAGATCGGCCCGTGCGGCCACGGCGAGAGCAGCGGCTCCCAGTGCGGCTTCATGGCAAGGATCAGGCGATTCGAGGCGAGGATCGCGAGGATGGATGGAAAGAGCAAGAAGGCCGTCATTCCCGCGGCCGCGAGTCCCGCGAGCCCGAGACGGCGCAGGAGCGCCCCGGCATCGCTCAGGTCGCGAGCGAGCCAGCGACCCGCGATCCAGAACACGGCGAAGAGCACTCCCACGGCCATGCTCTCGGGGTGGCCCGCGAGGGCGCCGATCACGAAAACGATCCCCAGGGCGACGACCGAGCGCGAGCGACCGACTCGATCACGGCCGCGCTCGAGCAGAAAGAGCATCCACGGCCATAGGCAGAAGACCGCCGTCGGCGGAAAGAAAAGCCATTGCGAAAACGTCAGCGAAAGCCCGAACGCGACCGCGGCGAAGAAGGCCGCGCGTTGCGTTGCAGCGAGCTCCCGCACCCAGAGCCACATTCCCGCCATGGCGATGACGAGCTTGGCCGGGCCCAGGAACAGAAATGCGGTCGCCAGCGGGAGCGGCAGCGTCAGCAGTGTGAAGAGCGAGAACGCCGCCGACTGGCTGTTGGCCGCCAGCGGGGTCCCGCACCCGTTCCATCGGTCCCGCAGCGGCAGCGCGCCGTCGTTCCAGGCCAGCCTCACCGCCTCGGTCCACGGAAGAATCTGCGACACGACGTCGTTCAGGTACGCGTTGTACGGGACCGCGTGGCCGAGCGGCAGCCATGGGTGCGTCAGCGGCACGTGGTCGAGGGGTAACGGCGTCCGGTCGCCGAGAAAGGCCCGGGGAAACGGAAGGCAAGCGAGAAGCACGAAGGCGGCCAGATGCGCTCCGGCAATCTGCCGCCCGAGCAGCCGCGCGATCCCCCTTATCCCGAGCGCAACGCCGACCAGCAGCGCGACCACAGCGAGTGATCCGGGCATCGAGCTCGAGTCCTCCCTACTCTTTCGGCATCGCCGTACCCCAGTAGTTCGCCTCGAAGAACGGCCCGAAGTCCTGCTTCGTCATGAACTGCAGGAGCCCCTCCACTTTCTTCGTCGAGCCGAACTTCCACCGGAAGGACTTCTGAAAGGACTTGAGGAACGTCAGGAACACTTCGTCCCCGAGCTGGCGG
>JANMPW010000312.1:0-5467 GCA_031370065.1 Acidobacteriota bacterium | reverse complement strand
TCACGTCTTCCGTCCGGGCCACCGGATCATGGTGCAGGTGCAGTCGAGCTGGTTCCCGCTCTACGACCGCAATCCGCAGACTTTCGTGCCCAACATTTTCTGGGCGAAGCCGGAGGACTACAAGGCGGCCACGCAGCGCGTCTACCACGCGCCGGATCAGGCGAGCTTCATCGAGATTCCTCTCGTCGTCACTCCATGAGACCGGGGCTGCCGGCGGGAGAGGGTCGGGGTGAGGGGTGCTCCCGCTGAGCTCAGTAGGTTCGTAGGGGCGGGGGTAACCAACGGCCCCCGGGGCCAGCGGCGAGTTCCCGCCCGCGAGCGGCCCAAGGGCCGCCTCGACGACCTCCCACGGGGTTACGCCAGGGGCGGTGGCGTGCGCCTTTCGAGTCTCCCGATGGGGCCGAGGATGATCCATCCGAAGACCGCGCCGAGGACAGGAAGCCAGATGTGACCGAGTCCCGCTCCCGTGCCGACGGCGGCGGTCATCCAGATGCTCGCCGCGGTCGTCAGGCCGTGCACCTCCGCACGGTCGCCGATCTTCAGGATCGTGCCTGCGCCGAGAAAGCCGACGCCGGCCACGAGGCCCTGGATGACGCGGCTGACGTCGGAGGCGCTCGCGCCCGACTCGATCGCCGCCAGGACGAAGAATGCCGCGCCGAGGCTGACGAGCATGTGCGTTCGCAGTCCCGCCGTGCTGTGCACGCGCTCGCGCTGCAGGCCGATCACAGCGCCGAGTAGCGCGGCGAGGGCGAGGCGAACGACGGAGACGAGCAGGATGTGGCCGGTCGGCCACTGGAAGATCGGAAGCTCGCTCGCGCCCATCAGTCGTCCGGACCGACCATCTTCTCGGGCCGGACCTCGCGGTCGAACTCCTCGGCCGTGAGGTGACCGAGGGCGAGGGCCGCTTCCTTCAGCGTCGTGCCGTCCTTGTGCGCCTTCTTCGCGATCTCGGCGGCCTTGTCGTAGCCGAGCTTCGGGGCCAGGCCCGTCACGAGCATGAGGGAGCGCCCGACGTGCTCGCGGATCCGCTCGAGGTCGGGCTCGATGCCGCGCGCGCAGTGCTGCTCGAAGGAGTCGCAGGCGTCGGCGAGCAGCCGGATCGAGCGCAGCACGTTCGAGATGATGAGCGGCTTGTAGACGTTGAGCTCGAAGTTGCCCGAGGCGCCGCCGATGGTCACGGCGACGTCGTTTCCGAAGACCTGCGCGCAGACCATCGTCAGGGCTTCCGACTGCGTCGGATTGACCTTGCCCGGCATGATCGAGGAGCCGGGCTCGTTTTCCGGGATCCGGATCTCGCCCAGGCCCGAGCGCGGCCCGGAGGCGAGCCAGCGCACGTCGTTGGCGATCTTCATGAGCGCCGCGGCGAGCGTGCGGATCGCGCCGTGGGCGTGGACCAGCGCATCGTGGGCGGCGAGCGCCTCGAACTTGTTGGGCGCCGTGACGAAAGGCAGGCCCGTCAGCTTCGCGATCTCCTTCGCTGTCCTGTGCCCGAAGTCGGCCGGGGCATTCAACCCCGTGCCGACCGCGGTGCCACCGAGCGCGAGCTCCTGCACGTGGGGCATCGCGGATTCGATGTGCTCGAGGCAGTGGTCGAGCTGGGAGACCCAGCCGGATATCTCCTGGCCGAGCGTCATCGGGACGGCGTCCTGGAGGTGCGTGCGGCCGATCTTGACGACGGCCGCAAACTCCTTCGCCTTGCGGTCGAGCGTGTCGCGCAGCGTCCGGACCGCGGGGATCAGGCGGCGGCGGATCTCTCCGACCGCCGCGATGTGCATGGCGGTGGGGAAGGTGTCGTTGGAGGACTGGCTCCGGTTGACGTCGTCGTTGGGGTGGACGGGCTTCTTCGAGCCGAGCTCGCCGCCGAGGATCTCGCTCGCGCGGTTGGCGATGACCTCGTTGGCGTTCATGTTGGTCTGGGTTCCGCTGCCTGTCTGCCAGACGACGAGCGGAAAGTGGTCATCGAGCTTGCCCTCGATCACCTCGTCGGCCGCCTGGATGATCGCCTTTGCCTTCTCGGGAGAAAGGATGCCGCGCTCGGCGTTCACGATCGCGCAGGCCTTCTTGAGAATCCCGAGCGCGCGGATCATCTCGCGCGGAAAGCGCTCGGCACCGATCTTGAAATGCGCGAGCGAGCGCTCGGTCTGGGCGCCCCAGTAGCGGTCGGCCGGCACCTCGATCTTGCCCATCGTGTCCGATTCGGTGCGAGTCTTGCGAGGTTCGCTCATGACGCGGGGATGCTACCGTGAAAGGGGACGACGGTCACTTGAGAACCTCGACGCGGGCGGCGTGGCCCGGCACAGATCCCAGGCGCGCGTCGGCTGTCAGAAGAGGAGCCTCGAGGGCCTCGGCCAGCGCAAGGTACGCGGCCTCGTACGCGGTCGCGCTCCTACGGAGAGCCCAAATCCTCGGCAGGAGAGCATCGTGGGGATAGCGTTCGACCGGCATCTCGGAGAGGTCCTGGAGGGCACCTCGCGCCCTCTCCGGACCGATGTGACCCGTCCTCTCATACCGCCGGAGCGCCTGCGCAACCTCGAGATCGAGGAGGTGAGGAGCGTGAAGTGTCGCTTCTGCGGAGATCCGCGCGCGCACGCGTTGGCCCTTCGGAGAGTCGAGCAGGAGCTCGAGGACGGCCGAGGCGTCGAGAACGATCACCGCCGATCGCGCTCCTGACGAACGACGTCGGCCGGCTCCTCGTTCAGGTGCACGCGGCCTCTCCGGGCGATTCGCTCGAACAGCTCCTCCCGTGTCGGGCGCTCCAGCGTGCGCTTGAGCTCAGCGAGCAGGTAGTCGGAAAGCGAGAGACCAGACATGGCGGCGCGGGCCTTGAGCTGCCTGTGGATCGGATCGGGAACGTCGCGGATCTGCATCATCTTCGACATGCGATTACGATAGTCACATGCACTTCGCATGTCAAGGCGCGTATGCCCCGCCGGAAGTGTTTTCGGATGCAGGTGGAACTAATCGGCAAGGGAGAGTCGGGGGATGTCCCGGAAGTCGCGAGCGTTGAGCGTCCAGAGCCGCGCGTGATTGGTGATGGCGCAGGCGGCGATGGCCAGGTCAATCTCGCGGCCACGCGGCCGGGACAGCACGCGGTAGAGCTCGGCCGCGACGGCGGCCTCGGCGGAACCGAAGGGCGCCACTTCCTCGGCGGGGAAGAGGGCTTCCTGTGCGGCGAGCTCTTCGGGCCGGCGGGGCCCGCGCCGCCATTCGTAGAGGACCAGGCTCGAGAGGACGATTCTCTCGCCAGCCGCAATGAAAGCCCGTAGAGCAATGGCGGATCGTTGGGGGCCCGTGAAGGCGTCGACGACGACCGAGGTGTCGAGGTGGATCAACGGCTCGGATGGCGCCGGCCGCCGCGGCGCCGGGCGGCCCGGATGGCCGTGAGCTCTGCCTCGACTTCGGCCAGCGGTCGCTGTGGGACCCGAGGCATCACCCGATCGAAGGCGGCAAGCATGCGGAGGCGCTCTTCCTCGCTCAAGCGGCCTAGCCGGTCGGCGTAGTCGCGAATCGCCTCCCGGACGACGTAGCTTTGTGGACGCGCGAGCCGGGCGGCGGATCGCTTGAGGCGTGTCACGGTCGTCTCATCGAGCGTGAAAGTGACTTTTACCATACCGACGCCATACTACCATACTCGGCGGCGGGAAACGGGAAACGGGAAACGGGAAACGGGAAACCTGGTTCCTACCCGCTGCCCCCGTCTCCAGCGCCGGACGCGCGGCGGCCGGACGTGGCGCTCGCCTTCACGAAGTCGGCGTTCATGCGCGCGATGAACTCGACGCGGATGCCCTTGGGGCAGGCGACCTCGCACTCGCCGTGGTTGGTGCACGAGCCGAAGCCCTCGGCGTCCATCTGCGCGACCATGTTGCGCACGCGGTCCCAGCGCTCGGGCTGGCCCTGCGGCAGCAGCGCGAGCTGCGAGATCTTGGCCGCGACGAAGAGCATGGCGGAAGCGTTCGGGCAGGCGGCCACGCAGGCGCCGCAGCCGATGCAGGCGGCGGCGTCCATCGCGAGGTCCGAGTTCTCCTTGGGAACCGGCAGCGCGTTGCCGTCGGGCGCGCCTCCGATCGGGGCCGAAATGAAGCCGCCCGCGGCGATGATGCGGTCAAAGGCGCTGCGGTCGACGACGAGATCCCGGACGACCGGGAACGCCTCGGCGCGCCAGGGCTCGACCGTGAGCGTGTCGCCGTCCTTGAAGCTGCGCATGTGGAGCTGGCAGGCGGTCGTCTTTGCGCGGGGCCCGTGCGGGCGTCCGTTGATCACGACGCCGCAGGTGCCGCAGATGCCCTCGCGGCAGTCGTGGTCGAACGCGATCGGCTCCTGGCCCTTTTCGGTGAGGCCCTCGTTGACGACGTCGAGCATCTCCAGGAAAGACATCTCCTCGGTGATGCCGTTGGCGGCGTAGGTGACGAAGTCGCCCTTCGCCTTCGCATCCTTCTGCCGCCAGACCTTGAGCGTGATGTTCATTTGTAGCTCCGCACTGCCAGCTCGAGGTTCTCGTAAGTCAGCGGCTCGACGAGCCGGTTGGGTTTGCGGCCATCGCCCATGTACTCCCAGGCGGCGACGTGGCAGAAGTCCTTGTCGTTGCGCTCGGCCTCGCCGTCGGCCATCTGGTGCTCGGTCCGGAAGTGGCAGCCGCAGGACTCGTCGCGTTCGAGCGCGTCCAAGCACATGAGCTCGCCGAGCTCGAGGAAATCAGCCACGCGGCCGGCGAGCTCCAGCGACTGGTTGAGCTCGGCGCCGGACCCGGGCACGGTCACGTTCTTCCAGAACTCCTCGCGCAGGCCGGGGATTTTCCCGAGCCCGTGCTCGAGGCCCTTCTTGTCCCGCGCCATGCCGCAGTCCTCCCACATGATTTTGCCGAGCTCGCGGTGGAAGGAGGTCACGGTGCACTTGCCGCGGATCGAGAGCAGGCGCTTCGTGCGGTTGGCTACGGCGGCCTCGGCCTCGCGGACCTCGGGGTGGTCGCCCGGCACCGGCGCGAACTTCTCGCGGGCGAGGTAGTTGCCGATCGTGTAGGGGATGACGAAGTAGCCGTCGGCCAGGCCCTGCATCAATGCAGAAGCCCCCAACCGATTTGCTCCGTGGTCGGAGAAGTTCGCCTCGCCGAGGACGAAGAGCCCCGGGATCGTGCTCATCAGGTTGTAGTCCACCCACAGTCCGCCCATCGTGTAGTGGGAGGCGGGGTAGATGCGCATCGGGACCTTGTAAGGGTCGTCGTTCGTGATGCGCTCGTACATCTCGAAGAGGTTGCCGTACTTCTCTTCGATCTTCTTCTGGCCGAGCCGTTCGATCGCGTTCTGGAAATCGAGGTAGACGCCGAGCCCGTTCGGTCCGACGCCGCGGCCCTCGTCGCAGACGCGCTTGGCGGCGCGCGAGGCGATGTCGCGGGGCGCGAGGTTGCCGAAGCTCGGGTACATCCGCTCGAGGTAGTAGTCGCGCTCGGCCTCCGGGATCTGCCCGGGAGCGC
>JANMPW010000294.1:0-1607 GCA_031370065.1 Acidobacteriota bacterium | reverse complement strand
CCAGAGCCTTGCCGTGCTGTTCCATCTGATCGGCGCTGAACAGCTCCGATCGCAGCGGGGGCTCTTCGTCTTTGGAGATGCGTGGCCAGGACGCGCCGCGAAGCGTCGTCCCCCGCGAGAGCAGGTATCCCCTGAGCTTCGTGCCGGCGGTCAAATCACAAGCCCTTTCCCCGGAAGCGGAACCCAGCACAAGCTCCGCCCGGCAATCCGGAACAGAGCTGCCGAGCAGAATCAGAACGGATTCTGGATCAGACGGCGCGTGCACGTACGGTACGACACGTTACGGAAACTCGCGAGGAAAAGGCGAGACTAGGTGTTGCGCCGCGCCGCGTCGGTGCGATGCCGCACACACCGCGTGAGCGCTCCGGGCGGACCGGCGCGGAGAGTGCTCGAAGCGTTCGGTAGCGCACAGAAAACCTCGTGGAATCAGGACGATCATTGTCCTCGTCGTAAAACCACTTCTGGGAGAAACACAAATGCTCGAAACCATTGCCATGATCCTGCTCATCCTCTGGGTGCTTGGTCTAGTCACGTCGTACACCATGGGCGGAGTGATTCACATTCTCCTGGTCGTAGCGATCGTCATGATCCTGGTGCGCGTCATCCAGGGTCGCCGCCTGTAAGCCCGCCGAAAAAGGAACAACCATGTCCAACGAAATCATCAAAGAACAGTTAAACAACGACCTCGGAGCGGTTTTCGCCGACGTCGACGCGCTGGTGAGAGCGACGGCCAACCTGGGTGGTGAGAAGGTGACCGAGGCCCGCACCCGGGTGGAGGAATCTCTTCGCCTGGTGAAGACCAGGATGACGGAAGCGAAGGCGGCACTGCGGGTCAAGGCCCGGCACGCGGTCAAGGCCACCGACGCCTATGTCCACGACAACACCTGGGAGGCCGTGGGCGTGGCCGGAGGCATTGGTCTGGTGATTGGCGTTCTGATCGCCCGCCGCTAATTCCTCTCCCTATGCCTGAGAACACGCCCGGCGCGACCCCAGGGCTGTTGGAGTCGCTCCGACTGCTGGCCACGACCCTGGTGTCGGTCGCCCACACCCGGCTGGACCTGTTGTCCACAGATCTCGAGGAGGACCGCGAGCATCTGGCCTCCCTTGTGCTACTCGCCTTTGGCGCTCTCTTCTGCCTTGGGATTGGGGTGGTCCTGTCCACCATTCTTCTTGTGGTCCTTTTCTGGGACACCCACCGTCTCCTGTTGCTCGCTACCCTGGCCGCGTTGTTCCTCGCCGCGGGCCTTCTCGGCGGGGCTTACGCAAGACGCAAGGCGAAAGAAAGGCCCCGACTGTTTGTCGCGAGCCTGGCGGAATTGTTCAAGGATCGACGGGAGCTTGTCGCGCGTTCGTGATTCGTGGTTCATCACTGATGAATGAAAGCCTGATCCGTATCGCGGCGCGCAAGGAAGTTCTGGTCGCCCAGGCGGCCTCCCAAAGGCGGGTTTTGGCCCAGAGTTTCGATGCGTGGCGCAAGCCTCTGGCGCTGGCCGATCGCGGGCTGCAGGCCATCCACTTCGTGAAGAGCCATCCGGTTTTGCTGGCCGGCAGTGTCCTTTTGCCCGGAGCGATGCAGCCGGGCCGCGTGGGGAAGTGGCTCAGGCGGG
>JANMPW010000247.1:0-2271 GCA_031370065.1 Acidobacteriota bacterium | reverse complement strand
GACGCTGTCGGAGCGGCTGGCGAATGGTCCGCTGCCACTGGATCAGACGCTGCGGTACGGAACGGAGATCGCGGACGCGCTGGACAAGGCGCACCGGCAAGGGATCGTGCACAGGGACTTGAAGCCCGGCAACGTGATGATCACGAAGTCGGGGGTGAAGCTCCTGGACTTCGGTCTCGCCAAAGCGCTGGCGCCGGCTGCTCCCGCCGGGAGCCTCACCTCGCTGCCGACGCAGCAGGGGCTCACGCAGGAAGGCACGATCCTCGGGACGTTCCAGTACATGGCGCCCGAGCAGCTCGAGGGCAAGGACGCCGACGCACGGACGGACATCTTCGCGTTCGGCGCAGTGCTGTACGAAATGGCGACGGGGAAGAAGGCGTTCGCGGGCGCGACGCATGCGTCGCTGATCACGGCGATCATGTCGGCGGATCCGCCGTCGATTTCATCAGCCCAGCTCATGTCGCCGCTGGCGCTCGATCGAGTCGTGAAGACGTGCCTGGCGAAAGACCCGGAGCAACGCTGGCAGAGCGCGCAGGACGCAGGGCTCGAGCTGAGGTGGATTCTCGAAGGAAATGCAGCGGCGGAGTCAGTGGCGGCCGGAGCCGGGCCTCGCCGGAGCCGCGAGCGGCTCGCGTGGGTCGTGGCGGCGACGCTCTTCCTCGCTCTTCTGACGAGCTTTTTCCACGCCTCCCGCCACAGTCGCGAAGGGCCGAAGGCAATCCGTTTCTCCCTCGCCTCGCCGGAGAACGCCGAATTCTTCAGAACTCCCCAGGCGAGCTCGCTGGCGCTCTCCCCAGACGGGTCGAGCCTCGCGTTCGTCGCCGTGACTGGCGGAAGGAGGTCTCTCTGGGTCCGCCCGCTCGAGGCGCTCGCGGCGACGGAGCTCAAAGGCACGGAGGGCGCCATCTCTCCCTTCTGGTCGCCCGACAGCCGCCTCCTCGGATTCTTCGCCCAGGGGAAGCTAAGAAAGATCGCCGCCACCGGAGGCCCGCCGCAGGCGCTTTGCGACAGCGCCTTCGGAAGCGCGGCCACGTGGGGACGCGATGGCACGATCCTGTTCGCGGAATGGAGCGGCGGCCGAGAAGGAATCTACGGCGTCTCCGCGGAGGGAGGCGCGCCGACGCAGGTCACCTCGCCCGACCGTGCACGGGGCGAGCTTTCCCAGGGTTGGCCTGTTTTCCTCCCCGACGGGCGGCACTTCCTCTACGTGAGCGGCGCCTTCGGCGATGAGAGAGAGAGGCGAAGCATCTGGGCCGGATCGCTCGACTCTCGGCGAACACACCGAGTCACTCCGGGGGATTCCCGCGTCGCCTACTGCCCTCCCGGATATCTTCTCTTTGCCCGCGACGGCACGCTTCTGGCCCAGCCGTTCGACGCCGAGACTCTGCGCGTGACAGGCAATCCGATTCCGGTCGGCGAGAACGTCTGGTTCTTTCGGGTGACGGGAAACGCGGCCTTCTCGGTCTCGGAGAACGGGACCGTCGTGTATCAAGCCGGTGCGAGTCCCTCGCGGCTGACCTGGCGCGACCGGAGCGGCCGTGAGACCGGCGCTGTCGGCGCGCCGGCGTTGTTCGGACGCCCGCGCATCTCGCCGGACGGGTCGAGCGTCGCCGTCGAGGTCGCGGACCCCCGCGTTGGAACGCGGGACATCTGGATCTACGACGGGCAGCGCGGCCTCGCCAAGCGCTTCACGGCGGACCCTACGGACGCTGTGTCGGCCGTCTGGGCTCCCAGAGGGGACCGCATCGCCTTCGGCTCGGGTCGCGCTGGCCCCATCGACATCTACGTGAAAAGCGTCAACGGCGCCGGGAGCGAAGAGCTTCTCCTGCAAGAGAAGGGCGTTCAGCTTCCGGCGGATTGGTCTCCCGACGGGAGCCGGATCGTCTACGAGGACTTCTCGCCCGGCCGATCGGCACAGCGGCAACTCTGGGTCCTCTCCCTGACGGGAAAACCGGAAGGGACGCCGCTGCTGCGAACCCCGTTCAGCGAGTCTGCCGCGCGTTATTCGCCAGATGGACAATGGATCGCGTTCGTGTCGGAAGAGTCGGGCCGTCCGGAGGTCTATGTCGTGCCTGCCAGCGGCCAGGGCGGGATGCGGCGCGTTTCCGAATCCGGGGGCTCCCTGCCGCGCTGGCGGCGGGACGGCAAGGAGCTCTTCTACCTCGCAGTGAATGGCGATCTCCTGGCGGTCCCGACGAGAACGACCGGCGTGTTCGAGGCGGGCTCACCCGCGGTTCTCTTCACCGCCAACCCTCCGCCGGACAACTACGA
>JANMPW010000242.1:0-2673 GCA_031370065.1 Acidobacteriota bacterium | reverse complement strand
CATTGGAACAAGCAACAGACGTACCCGCCGTTCATTTCGACGGGAAGAGCCCCGGGGAGATGGTGGTGACGACGAGGACGATCGTGAGTCCGATCATGATGATGCAGGTTCCCCACGCGATCCAGTTCCAAACGCGGCCGTTCACGTGCTCGCCCATGAGGTCGGTCCGGTTGACGAGGAGGCACATGAAGACGAGGACGAACGGCAGGAGGAGGCCGTTCAGGACCTGCGACAGGAAGAGGACGGGGAAGAGCGGAACGCCGGGGATGAGGATGATCCCGGCGCCGATGACGATCATGCCCGTATAGAGAGCGTTGAACTGCGGCGCCTCGGCCCACGTCTTGTCGACGCCCGCCTCGAACCCGAGTCCCTCGCAGATGGAGTACGCGGTGGCGAGGGGCAGGATGCACGCGGCAAAAAGCGAGGCGTTCGCGAGGCCGATCGCGAAAAGCGTCCCCGCCCACTTTCCGGCGAGCGGCTTCAGTGCGAGCGCGGCCTGCTCGGCGCCCTCGATGCGGATCCCGGCCGGAAACAGCGTCGCCCCGCACGCCACGATGATGAAGAACGCGACGACGTCGGTCAGGATGCAGCCCACGATGACGTCCCAGCGGGACAACTTGTATTCCTCCGGGCCGATGCGCTTCTCGACGATCGAAGACTGGAGATAGAACTGCATCCAGGGCGCGATCGTGGTCCCGACGATGCCGATGATCATGAGGACCCACGCGGCGCTCGACTCGATACGGGGCTCGAGCGTCTGCTTGAGGACGTCCTTCCAAACGGGTTTCGCGAAGAGCGCCGACACGACGTAGGTGAGGTAGATCGAGCAGGCGATCAGGAAGATCTTCTCGACGGTCTTGTAGTTTCCCTTGACGACGATCCACCACACGACGAAGGCGCCGATGGGGACGGACACGTACCGGGGAATCCCGAAGATCTCGAGGGCCGCCGCCCATCCGGCGAACTCGGCCACGGTGTTGCCGATGTCCGTCACGAGGAGGGCGACGAGGAGGTAGAAGGTGGACCTCAGCCCGTAGTTCTCCCGGATGAGCTCCCCGAGGCCCTTCCCCGTGATCGCGCCGAGCCGCGCGGACATCTCCTGCACGACGATGAGCGCGACGGTGATCGGGACGAGAGTCCACAGGAGCGAGTAGCCGAAGTGGGCTCCCGCGATGGAGTACGTCGCGATGCCGCCGGCGTCGTTGTCGACGTTCGCCGTGATGATTCCAGGCCCGAGGACCGCGAAGAAAAGCACGAGGCGCCGCTTGAGACCGCGGTTCTCGGGGCGCGACGATGGGGACGCGGCGGCCGGTGCGATCAGCGCAGCCTCCGGCGGCGGTGGCGCGGCTGCGGCTGGAGGCGGTCGACGACGTCGTCGATCGTGATGATGCCCACGAGGACGCCCTCCGGGTCGGTCACGGGCAGGGCGAGGAGGTCGTACTTCGACATCGTTTCGGCCACCTCCGCGGCCGAAACGTCGGGGGTGACGCTACGCACCGGCGTCGCCATGGTGTTCTCGAGCACGGCATCGTCGTCGGCCGCGAGGAGATCGCGCACCGAGAGCGCGCCGAGAAGGCGCTCCTCCTCGTCCACCACGTAAAAGTAGAAGAGCGCCTCGGCGTCGCGCGCGACCGGCCGAAGACGCTGGATCGTCTCGCGCACCGTGAGAGTGGGCGGGAACGTGACAAAGTCGGTTCCCATGAGTCCGCCGGCCGTATTCTCGTCGTGAACGAGAAGCTCCGTGACGTCCTCGGCCGCCCCTTTTTCCATGAGCTGAACGAGATCGCGCGCATGCTCGCCCTCGATCTCGCCCAGGACGTCCGCCGCCTCGTCCGCGGGCATCTGCTCGAGGATCTCCGAGGCGCGCGCCTCCGGCAGGTCCTCGATGATCTCGGCCTGGATTTCCGGCTCCAGCTCATGCAGCGTGTCGGCCGCGGTCTCGACGTCGAGTCTCTTGAAGATGCCCGTGCGCTCTTTCATCGAGACCTGGCTGATGATGTCCGCGATGTCCGCCGGGTGCAGGCGGGCCAGCTTTTCCTGCGGCAGGTTGGTCTCCAGCCGGTCGAGACGCGTGTGCAGAGGCTGCATCGAGTCCCACGGGATCAAGCGTGCCGGAAGCGACGCGTCCGAGAGGCGGCCACCGCGCGGTGTGATGCCCGCTCCGAAAACGCGGCGCATGAGGCCCCGCACGCCCACGTCGGCGGCGGTGAGTGCGAGCTCGCCGGACAACATGTCGTGCTTCAGGTCGTTCACGCGGACGACCTTCACGCCATTGATGTCCACGATCTGCTTGTCGAGCAGGTGGCGCGCCAGGAAGATCTCTTCGTCGAGGGGCGCGCGGTGCAGCAGGTCTTCTCGCGAGAGCCGCGTGCGCACCGTGGCGCGCTGGAAGATGGCGATGTCTTCCCAGGGCAGCACGAACGTCTCGAAGCGATCCCTCATCAGGAGGCCGGTGATGCGGGGGAAGGGTGTCTTCTCGCCCGTGGCGACGAGGAAGTCCCGGATCTTCCCGACCGGCCGACGGGCCACGTCGCGCACCGTTTCGCCGAGGAACTCCGACACGAAGAATCCTTCGTGTGCGGGCACGGCTGTCGTGCGGGCGGGCAGGGACGGCGAAGACGTCGGCACGAAAGCATTGTCGGGAGGCGGCGGGGTCCCGTCAACGCCGTTCGG
>JANMPW010000183.1:0-1992 GCA_031370065.1 Acidobacteriota bacterium | reverse complement strand
GCGCACGGCCGAGACGAGCGCCGCGTCGGTCAAGGACACGGCGTCGGGATCGTGCGCACCGCCGATGAAGGCGCGCAGCAGCGCCGTGCCCGCCGGTGCGCGATCCTCCCATTTCGACGAGACCCAGGTGCAGGCCGTGATGCGCGCGTCGCTGTGGCGGCGCGCGACGACGAAGCCCGTACCGGCCAGGGGATGGGCGATCGCCGCGCGCGGCCAGGCCAGCGCGACGCTCGCGGTCGAGACGTAGGGCACCTGCGCGCACAGGGCCGCGGCGTCAGCGTCGATCGGCGCGAGCAGCAGGGTCGCGGCGGATGCAGGTGTCGCCACGATCACTGCGCGCGCCGCGTGTCCGGCCACCTCCCAGCCCCCGCCGGATGGTGCGATGCGCCGTGCAATGCCAGTGACGTGCGCGTCGTACTTGACCGTGCCCGGCTCGAGGCGGCGTTCGAGCGCCTCGACCAGCGTCCCCATCCCTCCACGGAGTGAGACGAACGGAGACGTCCCGGCCGGGCGGCCGGCGGGCGAGGCGTCCGGAGCGCGCAGGACGCTCCCATGAGTGCGCTCCAGCTCGAGGAGCCGCGGAAAGAGCGACTGCATCGAGAGCCTCTCGATATCCCCCGCGTGGATGCCGCCGAGCAGCGGCTGGGCGATGAGATCAATAGACGCGGCGCCGAACCGCCGTCGGAAGAACGATCCGATCGATTCGTCATCGGCGCTGCGCCGCGCCGGGATGAGGGGCTCGAGCGCCAGCCGGAGGCGCGCGGCCGGCGGCAGCAACCCGTAGCGCGTCAGCCCCGCCCAGGTCCGGGGAATCCCCAGCATCGACGGTTTCGGCAGGGGATACAGCGTCCGCCCCCGCAGCACGAAGGCGCCGCCCGGCGGCCGCACGGTCTGGATGGCCGTCTCGAGTCCCAGCTCGCGCGCGAGCTCGAGCGCGGCAGGTTTGGCGGCGAGGACCGAATCCGGGCCCGCGTCGATCGTGAAGCCTTCCGCGTGTTCGGTGAGGATCAATCCGCCGGCGCGCGACGCGGCTTCGAGCACGACCGGCCGGCAGCCGCGGCGCAGCAGTTCATAGGCGGCGGCCAGGCCGGTGATTCCGGCCCCGATGACGATCACGTCGCGCTCCTGGCTTTGCGCCACAGGCTAGCCTAGCCTAGAGCCAAGCCCCGGATCCGTTGCACAACAGGAGAACACGAGATCAGGAGGCTTGTGTTCTCAAGAGGAATGCTCCTGACCTCCTGGGCGCCTGTAAGCAAGCGTTCTGAGCTTGAAGCCATGGACGTGCCGGGCGAGCGCTTGAACCTGCTCGAGCGAGGTGCTGGGAAGAACGCCGTGGCCGAGATTGAAAATGTGACCCGGACGGCCGAGGGCGCGGCGCAGGATGTCGTCCGCGGCCGCGAACAGGCCGTCGGCGGGCCCGAGGAGCCGGACGGGATCGAGGTTTCCCTGGACCGCCCGGTCGTGACCGATCCGCTCCCACGCCTCGTCGAGCGGCGCGCGCCAGTCGACGCCGATGACGTCGCCGCCCGCCTCCCTCATGTCGGCGAGGATCGCGCCGGTGTTGACGCCGAAATGGATCGTCGGCACTCCGGAGCCGGCCAGCGTGTCGAAGATACGCCGCGTATGCGGCAGCGCGAACTCCCGGTAATCGGCGCGAGACAGCTGCCCGGCCCACGAATCGAAGATCTGGATGACCTGCGCCCCGGCCTCGATCTGGGCGCGCATGTAGTCGGCCACGACGCGCGCGAAGCGATCGCAGAGCCGGTGCCACGCCGCGGGCTGCGCGTACATGAAAGCCTTGGCCGTGGCGTAGGTCGTGGACGGCCCGCCTTCGATCGCGTACGCCGCGAGCGTGAAGGGGGCGCCGCCGAAGCCGATGAGCGGCACGCGGTCCGTCAGCTCGCGGCGCAGGAGCCGGATCGTCTCCAGCACGTGCGCCAGCCCCTCGCGCGGCTCGAAGACGCGGAGCCGGTCGACGTCGGCGGCGTCGCG
>JANMPW010000177.1:0-4300 GCA_031370065.1 Acidobacteriota bacterium | reverse complement strand
GGGGTCCGAAGGTACCTCCGAAGGCAGGGACCACTAAGGATAGCTATCCACATCCCCCGCCTCACGATTCAGGAGGGGCCGAAGACCTTCGTCGAAGGCGGCCGTGGCGGACCAGGACGCCGAACGCGCCCCGGGTCTTTGGGGTCGGACGCGACCCATCCGCCTCTTCGGCCGCCTGCTTGGCGCGCTTCGCAAGCTCGGGCGCGGAAACACTGCTGGAGTACTGGTATTCGCCAACACGCGCGATCATTTGCCCCGGTGTACCAACCGCGATAGTTTCTCCCGAAAAGCGAGACAAGAACTCTCGCTCCAGGGTGCGCCTTCCCACCGGCGCGCCGAAGGAGAAGATCGATGCCGCCTCTTCACCTGGACACCGGAAACACCGGGTTCATGCTCCTCTGCTGCAGCCTCGTCATGCTGATGACGCCGGGCCTGGCGTTCTTTTACGGCGGGCTCGTCGGCCGAAAGAACGTCCTCGCCATCATGATGCAGAGCTTCGTCTCCATGGGGTGGACGACGGTCCTCTGGTGGCTCTGCGGATTTTCCATGTGCTTCAGCGGGGACCTCAAGAGCGGGACCGACTACTTCGGGATCATCGGTAACTTCGACTGGGTCTTCCTTCGGAACATCACGCTCAGCCTGGCAAGCCCGAACGACACGATCCCGATGATCGTCTTCTGCGCCTACCAGATGATGTTCGCGATCATCACGCCGGCCCTCATCACCGGCGCCTTCACGAACCGGGTCACATTCAAGGCGTACATGGCGTTTCTGACGGGGTGGCTGCTCTTCGTGTACTTCCCGTTCGTCCACATGGTCTGGGGGGGCGGAATCCTCGCGACGTGGGGCGTCCTCGACTTCGCCGGCGGCATCGTCGTCCACAACATCGCCGGCATCGCGGCGCTCGCCTCGGTCTTCTTCGTCGGCAAGCGGAAGGTCGCCGACCGCGGCCCCCACAGCATCCCGCTCGTCGCCCTCGGCACGGGCCTCCTCTGGTTCGGCTGGTACGGCTTCAACGCCGGCAGCGAGTTTCGCGTCGACTCCGTCACCGCAGTCGCGTTCCTGAACACCGACCTCTCCGCGTCGTTCGCGGCAATCGCATGGCTCGCCATGGACTGGATCACCTCGAAGAAGCCGAAGTTCCTCGGACTCCTCACGGGCGCCGTGGCGGGGCTCGCCACGATCACCCCGGCCGCCGGCTACGTCTCGCCCACGACCGCTTGTCTCATCGGCGCCATCGCGGGGGTCGTCTGCTTCTACGCGGTGGCGCTGAAGAACAAGCTGGGATGGGACGACGCACTCGACGTCTGGGGCGTCCACGGCGTCGGCGGGTTCCTGGGGATCGTCCTGCTCGGCGTCTTCGCGACGACGAGCTTCAACCCGAACGGCGTGAACGGCCTCCTCAATGGCAACCCGCGCTTCTTCTTCATCCAGCTCGTCGCGGTCGCCATCTCCTCGCTCTGGGCGTTCGTCTTCACGCTCGGGATGCTCTGGGCGATCGACAAGGTCACCCCCGTTCGCGTCAAGGACGCGACCGAAGAGATGGGGCTCGACGAGGGGCTCCACGGCGAGCAGGCCTACCTCTGAGGATGACGCGGCCTCTCGAAGGAGGCGTCGAGGACCGACAACCGCCACCTCGGTATTCCACCCTGGGCCGAGGTTGCTTTGCTCGACTGCCCCGCCGGCGAAAGCGAACGCGGGAGTCAACACCTCGAGCTCGCGGCGAGTCGTCGTGTCACCGACCTTCGCTCCGCGACGGCTGCCCTCGCCAGCTCTCCTCGCCGCCGCGCGGAACGGAGCCCGACGCCGAAGGAGCTTCTCCTACAGATGTCTGGCTCTGCGCGACTTCCGGTCTACAATCCCGCAAACAGACTTCCGGAGGTCGCGCTCTCCTTTGCAACAGCAACCCGGCACACTCATCGAGGGGAAATACGAGATCCTCGGCAAGATGGCCGAGGGCGGGATGGGAGCCATTTACAAGGTTCGCCACCGGCTCCTGGACGAGATCCGCGTCGTCAAGGTCATGCGGCCGCAGGTCGCGGTCGACGAGGAGTTGAAACTGCGCTTCGTCGAAGAGGCCAAGACCGCGACCCGGCTCAAACACCCGAACATCGGCACGATCCACGACTTTGCCCTGGACGATGACGGAACGGCCTACCTGGTCATGGAGTTCATCGAGGGCGTCAACCTCACCGAGCTGCTGGCGTTCAAGGCGCGCCCCTCCGTTGGCCTGGTCTTGGAGATCGCGCATCAGACGCTGCTGGCGCTGGCCTACCTCCATCGCGGCAACGTCGTGCACCGCGACATCGCGCCCGACAACCTGATGTTGACGCAGGACGACGAGGGAAGAGCGCTCGTGAAGCTGATCGATCTCGGAATCGCCAAGGCGATGGACAGACCCGTCGATGTGACCTCGACCGGCGTCTTCCTGGGCAAGCTGAAGTACGCCTCCCCGGAGCAGTACGGCGCGCTGCCGGCCGGTCAGAAACTCGACGGCCGCAGCGATCTTTACTGTCTGGGCATTGTGCTCTACGAGCTCTTGACGGGGACTCGCCCCTTCCGGGGCGATGCGGCCGCGGAGCTTTTGAGGGCCCATCTCTTCGAACCCCCCATCCCCTTCTCCCAGTCGGATCCCGAAGGAAGGGTCTCACCGGAACTGCGCGCCGTGATTCTCAAAGCGCTCGAAAAAAGGAGGGAGGAACGATTCTCTTCCGCCGAGGAATTCGACCGGGAGATTTTGACGATCCGACACCGATTCCCTCCGCCGGAGAAGCTGGAGCGCACGGTTGCGTTCATCCCGAACATCCCGCCCGCTCCCGGCTCGCAAGTCATTACGGTCACGCCGAGCGCCCAGAATCGGCTGAACCGCCAGTTCGTGGCCCAGACCGCCACCCCGTATCGCGAGACCGGACTGACGGCGGCGCCGGCCGCGAGCACCGAGAAGATGATCGAGGACCGGAACCTCATATCCAGCGGCGTCCCGTTCCGCACATCCGCGCGCCGTCACGCCTGGATCGCGGTTGCCGGCGGGCTCGTGGCGCTTGCCGCAGGGTTGGCGCTCCTGCGGCCGTGGGCTCTCCCGAGACTCCACCAGCCCGTGGCGCCGCCCGTCGAGACTCCCGCACCCGCGATTTCCGCGGCACAGGAACCGGACTCGCAAGCCAGAGCGACGGCGGCGCCGCCGGAACCGACCGCCGAGCCGAGATCGGAGTCCATTTCCGAAGAACCCGCGGCTCCCGCCGTGGAGGAGTCTGCTCTGTCCCGGCAGGCCGAAGAGGCACACGCTCGCGCCAGCCGCGCGCGGCGGAATGCCGAGCGGGCCGGGGCCCCGGATCGGGCGGCCGGCCTCTACGAATTCGGCCGAGCACAGGAGAAAGAAGGACAGCGGCTGGTCGCGCAACGAAACTATGCGGCCGCCCGCGTAGTCTTCGAAGCCGGGATCGGGGCTTTCGGCCAAGCCGAAATCTCGAGCCGAAAGCTGTTGGAAAGACGTCCCAGCCCGGTCGAACGAATTGCCGTTTTGCCAGAGTCCACCGTGCGCCCGCAGCCGGCCCTGCCCGCGGTCAAAGTCCCCTCCGCGCCGGCTGAGCCGACCAGGGTCCCTTCCTCGCCGTCGGCGGAGGTCGCGCGCGCGGCGCCTTCCGACCAGGAGAAGATCCGCCAGGTCCTTCAGGAGTACGAACGGGCCCAGAACACGCTCGACCTCAACCTCTATGCACGGGTCTATCCCGCACTCGCCGGAGAAGCACGCCGCAGCATCGAGAATGCCTGGCAGGGACTCAAGTCCCAGCAGCTCGAGCTGGAGATTCGGCAGATCGAGCTGAAGAACTCCCACGCGGTGGTCCGTGCGTACCAGCGGCTGGTCGCGGTCCCCCGCGTCGGAGCAGAGCAGCATGACGAGCGCGAGCGCGTCTTCACCCTGGAGAAGCGGGGAGATTCCTGGGTGATCGTGAGCTTGAGCTAAAAGCTGTAATCCACACCGATGAGGGGGGCGAGGTTGAACTGCAGACCTTCCCTCTTCAGCGAGAAGAGTACGTTGGCGGTGATGAGCAGATTAGCGAATGGATTGACCTTCAAGCCAAACGACCCGAGCAGCGTATTCAAGTCTCCCTGGGTTGTCGAGAGTCTAGGAAACTGTGCGCTGACGGTCTGCGGGGGCTGCTGTCCCTCCGGCACGCAGCGGCAGTCGCCTCCGTTGGAATCGCCCGTCACGGCCGTGAAGGACTGCTCCTGCACCCGGACGATCTGTGTGTTGAGCAAGGTCCGGCCGATCACGTCGAAGGCGACCGTGACCCGCGGG
>JANMPW010000104.1:0-2351 GCA_031370065.1 Acidobacteriota bacterium | reverse complement strand
GTGAACTCACCGCTGATGAATTCGAGGGCCTCATTCTTGCTGCCCTCGCCCGAGCCGGAACGCACGGCCAGGCGCGCGTGCGCCGACGGCAGGCCCGGCACGATCCAACGAAGGCCCGTCGAGCGGGCGGACATCTCGGGGCTCACGCGAATCGGAAAAGTGCGGCCTCCGTCGAGCGAGAGGACCAGCTCCAGCTCGGTCGCCTCCCGCGTATCCGGGGACGCCTTCCACCGCACTTCGACGGAAGTGCCCGCCGCAACGACGCTCCCGGCGGCGGGAGCCTCGAATCGGTCGCTCGCCAGGGCCGCCGCGGTGAGCGCGAGGCTACCGACAAGGCCGAGGCACAAACGATCCAGATTGTGGCGCGAAAACACGGGCGGATTCTAAGTCACGCGAGGCCGGACGCAACGCATTTCCGTATCGAAAAAGCGTGGCCTCGCGACGCCGTATCGCAGAAAGACGGTCAACTCAAGATCATGTGCCGGGCCGTCAGGGGTGTTGGGGAGGCGAATCGTACTGGTTCTTGAGTGTCCCGTCCGGATTGAGGGGCCCCGGCCCGCAGATGTAGGCCTCGCCGACCTTGCCCCCCCTCACGAGAACCGTGTCCGCGCCCTTGTAGACGGCCTCGATCCGGAAGTAATCCGGATACTGCGATTCGGGGATCATCCCGATCGGGTCCTGCTGGGGCTCGATCATCGCAACGAACTTGCACACGCCGACCACCGCTTCGGCGTTCGTCGTCAGCCGCACCTTGTATTTACCCTTCGTCTTCGCGTCGTCCCGCGCCTTCTGCGCCGCCTGCGTCTGTGCACACCCGATGGCGATCATCACCCCGAAGGCCAGAGCGGAAAAGGCACTCCGTCTATTCATCAACATGAGTTCAGTATCGCATTGTCCAACGACGCGGTGCGGCCGATTCTCGAATGGTAGATGGGCTTCAGCAGGCGAAGGACCATGCCGAGACTCTCGGTCTGAATTTCGCGTATGCCTCCAGCCGCCGCGACAGAGGCCGAGAGTCAGGTTGCCACGACGAAGTCTCCGATTCGTTCCACGTCACGTGCTGACCCCTTCGCGATATCATCCAAACGAAGGAACTAGCTATGATGACCGGTGCTCGCCAGGTCGTCCGGGCACGAAGCCGCGGGTGGGCTGAGCCGGTTTCCCGGAAACCCGCGCCCGCACGCGATGACCGGGAAATAGTCAGCGACGGCGATCCTCTTCAGGGATGGCCGGGTGTCGCGTCATCAGCGATCAGGGTCAGTGAGCGAACGCGACGCGACGGCGGCGAGTCCGTTGCACACGCTTGTCCGTGGCCGCGCCTACGCTGGCCTGGCTGATGAAGCAACCGATGCGACGCCTGAGGAGCCCAAAGGGCGACCGGCTCCTCGCCGGCACGCTGACCCGGGGCCTCGCCGTCGTCGTTCTCGCAAATCTCTTCTTTCTCGCCCTGATGGTGGCGGCGCGGGGCGACCCTCGTGTCTTTGCCGCGCGCGTTCGGGCTGCGTTCGAGACGGGCGAGCTCGGAATGACGGACTACCGCCGGTTCGACGCGCGCCGCGGGTACTTCCAGCATAACGACTGCCTCATTCTTCAGATGCTCGTCAACCCGGATTCGTCGAGCCTGGAGTGGGCCGTCGCACCGAAGGTCTATGCAAAAAACGACAAGTGGAACAAATGGTGCGCGACGCTTCACGCCCTGGTCGTCGAACAGGTCGAGCCGAGCGGCATGCTGTCGGAGCGATACACGCGATATTGGCACGGATACAACGCGGTGGCCGCGCTCGCTCTCCGAGAGCTGGAGCTTCGGGATTTTCGCCGTTTGTTGTCGGTCACCGTCTGGATCGCGATCACCGCGCTTGCGCTTGCGACGTACTGGTCCGGCCCTCGCGCTCGGCTGACGGGACTCACCCTCGCGGTGGCGGCGGCCACGATCTGGGCGGTTCCCTATTTCGCGCCCGGACTGTCGCAGGGGCCTGGGGACGCCCTGCTCGTCATGGCGCTTGCCACAATCGCGGCTCGACCGAAGATAACGGCTCGTCTCGGCACGATCGTGCCATTCGCGGCGGGATTTGGAGCGGCCGTCGTCTTTTTGGAGATGTTTACCGGACAACTCCCGACCGCGGCCGCATGGCTGGCGGCGCTCACGCTCGCCGCGGCGCGGGATGAAGAGCAACAGAGTACGATCGCCGCCCCCGTCGTCGTCCTGGCTGCGGTGACCGCCTTCGGCCTCGCCGCCGCCGCAACCGTGGTCATCAAGCAGGTCCTGGCGGCGGCGGTCGTGGGTCCGGGGGCTGGCGAATTCCTCAGCCACCTCCGCCAATACACGAGCGTGCCGGATTCCGAGGGGAACA
>JANMPW010000069.1:0-2055 GCA_031370065.1 Acidobacteriota bacterium | reverse complement strand
CGAACCGGCTCCTCTCCCGCTGTCCGGAAGGGATACGCGCAGTCTCAGAATGGCGTGATTCGCAGGGGCGGCCGTTACCGCCGTGCTGCGCACGGCGTTTCCTCCGGGTCGGGCCGCCCGCGTCAAGCCGGGCGGGGTAGGCCCGCCCCCTACAGCGCCGGAACCGCCTTCAGTCCTCTTCGCGCGAGGCGGTCGAGCAGGTCCTGCTGAGCGTCGCGCGGGGCATCTCCGGGCGCCGGGCGGCGGCGAAGGTAGGTGCCGTCGCTCTGCAGGTCGCGGGCGCGGGTGTTGTCGGTACGGAACGGGCCGAGGACTTCCTGCCGGATCTTCTCCTTGGCCTTTTCGTCGAGGATCGGGACCATGAGCTCGACGCGCGCGAAGAAGTTGCGCGGCATCCAGTCGGCGCTGGAGATGTAGATCTCCTCCTCGTCGCCGACGCCGAAGGAGAAGGCACGGCTGTGCTCGAGGAAGCGGCCCACGACGCTCGAGACGCGGATCCCCTCGGAGACGCCGGGGACGCCCGGGCGAAGGCAGCAGATGCCGCGGACGGCGAGCTCGATCGGCACGCCGGCCTGCGACGCGCGATAGAGCGCGCGAATGACGGCGGGGTCCACGAGCGCGTTCATCTTTCCGACGATCGACGCGGGCTTTCCCTGGCGGGCCTTCTCGGCCTCCCGGTCGATGAGGTCGACCACCTTGTCGTGGAGCAGGGAGGGCGCGACGGTCAGCTTGCGGTATTTCGTCTTCTTCGAGAATCCCGTCAAAAAGTTGAAGAGCTCGGAAGCGTCGTGTCCGAAGTCGGCCCGCGCGGTGAAGATGCCGAGGTCGGTGTAGATGCGCGCGGTGACCCCGTTGTAGTTGCCGGTGCCGACGTGCACGTAGCGCCGCATGGTGTTGCCTTCGCGGCGAACGACGAGCGCGATCTTGGCGTGGGTCTTGAGGCCCTCCACGCCGTAGGCCACGTAAACCCCGGCCCGCTCGAGCGAGCGCGCCCACTGGATGTTGTTCTCCTCGTCGAAGCGCGCCTTCAGCTCCACGAGCACGGCCACCTGCTTGCCGTTCTCGGCGGCCCGGGCGAGAGCGGCGACGATGGGCGAGTCCGTGCCAGTACGGTAGAGGGTCATCTTGATGGCGAGGACGTCCTTGTCTGCCGCGGCCTCTTCGAGGAACCGGAGCACCGGGTCGAACGAGTCGTAGGGCTGGTGCAGGAGGATGTCCCCCTTGCGGATCGTCTCGAACAGGCCGGCCGGCGGATCGAAGATCATGCGCGCGGAAGGGAGGTAGGCAACGTCCTTCAGCTGCGGCAGGTCGAGCTTCAGCACCGAGATCAGGTCCGCCGCGCCGAGCGGGCCGTCGATGGCGTAGACGTCCTCAGGCTCGAGCTCGAGCTCTCCGCGCAGGAGCTCGCGCACGGCCTCCGGGCAGCGCTCCTCGACCTCGAGGCGAATCGCGGCGCCGAAACGCCGCCGCCGCACGTTCTCGGCGACGCTGTCGAGCAGGTCGCCGGCCTCGTCCTCGCGGATCTCGATGTCGGCGTCGCGGGTGACGCGGAAGGCGGAGGCTCCGAGGATCTGCATCCCGGGGAAGAGGCGGTCGAGGTTGGCCTCGACCAGTTTTTCGAGGAGGACGAACTCGAGCGCCTTTCCCGGCGCGCCGGGGACCGGGACGAACCGCCCGAGGGACGCCGGCACCTTCACGCGCGCGAAGGCGGCGCGCTTTTCCTTCTTCTCGGACAACTCCACGGCGAGCGAGAGCGAGAGGTTCGAGACGAACGGGAATGGATGCGCCGGATCGAACGCGAGGGGCGTCAACACCGGAAACACCACGTTTTCGAAGTAGGACGAGAGTTCCTTGCGGCGCTCGGGCTCGATCTGCTCCCATGCGAGGATCCGCACGCCCGCGTCGGCGAGCTTGGGCTGCAGATCTTCTTTCAGGGTCCGCATGGCCAGGCCCGCATCCCGTTGCACGATCTCGCGAATCATGCGCAGCTGCTCCGGCGCCGAGAGCCCGTCGGCGCTGCGCTCGGTGACCGACGCTTCGAGCTGCTCGTGCAAC
>JANMPW010000057.1:0-1641 GCA_031370065.1 Acidobacteriota bacterium | reverse complement strand
CAGCGCGAACGATAAGCCAAACCCGAGCGCGAGCGCTTGCGCGTTCCAGCCCTGAATGATCAGGGTTCGCATTCCCTCGATCATGTACGAGACGGGGTTGATCCCCGCGAGCGTCCGGAACCAGTGCACCTCGATCAGGTTGCGGGGCAGGTTCATCGACGAGATGAAGAGCAGGAAGAAGAGGATCGGGAACTGGGACTGCACCGCCTCGCCGCTTCCGGTGCGAAGCGCGATCCAGATGCCGAGGCTGGCGAAGCCCGCCGCGCACAAGAGCGCGAGCAGGAGCAAGACGATCATCCCGGGAACACCGGTGACGAAGCGGACGCCGACCGCCAGCCCGACCGCCAGGTAGACGAACGCCTGGATGAGCGCCTGCGACATCGCGCCGCCGAGCTGGCCGACGAGCAGCGCTGTCCCGCGCATCGGTGTGAGCGCGAGCCGGTCCAGGAAGCCGGTGTCGATGTCGCGCGCGAGATCCGTTCCCGCGGTCGACGCCGCGAAGAGCGCGCCCTGGATGAAGCTGAAGGGAAGAAAGAACGAGATGAAGTGCTTCGTCGGGAACCCGGGGAGATGCGTCGCCGCCTTGAGGCCGTTGGAGTTGACGGCCATCAGCATCAGCGGGAATGTCAGCGGCGCGATCACGAGCGCCGGCTGGCGCAGGGTGCGCTGCATCGAGCGCGCCGCGAGCAGCCCCACTTGCCGCGCGAGCGTCACTCTGCGTCGACCGGCTCGGCTTCGCGCTCCGCTTCCTCCTGCGCGCCTTCGAGCGAGCGACCGGTCTTCGCGAGGAAGACGTCGTCGAGCGAAGGCGCGTGCAGGCGCAGGTTCTCGACCTTCAGCCCTTCGCCGTCGAGCGTGCGCACGATGTCGGCGAGGTCGCCGGCGCCGTCCAGCCGCACCGCGATCGTTCCCGGTGAGCCCTGCGTCTGCTCCCCGAACCGCCCGAGCACCGCAGCCAGGGCGCCCGCCTGTGCGGGATCAGCGGGCGCCGCCTCCACTGTCGAGCGCCCGATCTCTGCCTTCAAGGCCGCCGGCGTGCCCTCGACAACGATCTTGCCGTGGTCGATGATGCCGACGCGGTCCGCGAGCACGTCTGCCTCCTCGAGGTATTGCGTCGTCAGGAAGACGGTGACGCCGTCCTCCTTCGCGAGCCGGCCGACCTCTCCCCACAAGGCGCTGCGGCTTTGCGGATCAAGCCCCGTCGTCGGTTCGTCGAGGAACAGGATCCTCGGCCCGTGGACGAGTGCCAGGGCGAGATCGAGGCGGCGTTTCATCCCACCGGAGTAGGTCTGCACCTTGCGATCCGCGGCGCGGGTCAAGCCGACGCGGGAGAGCAACTCGTCCCCACGCTCGGCGCGCTCCCGCTTCGAGAGTCCGTGGAGCGCGCTCTGCAGCCGCAGGTGCTCGCGCCCGGTGAGGACCGGATCGAGCGCCGCCTCCTGCAGTGCGGCGCCGATCGACGCCCGTACCTTGGGGCCTTCCTTCACAACGTCGTACCCTGCGACGGTCGCGGTGCCCGCGGTCGGCGGCAGCAGCGTCGTCAGCATGTGGACGGTCGTGGACTTGCCGGCGCCGTTCGGGCCGAGGAAACCGTAGATCTCACCCGGTGCGACGGTGAGGTCGATTCCCTGGACTGCGTGG
>JANMPW010000715.1:0-7304 GCA_031370065.1 Acidobacteriota bacterium | reverse complement strand
AACAGAATCGCCAGCAGGCGCGGCACGACGAGGCGCCGGACGGGGGAGATCGCCATCGCGCGCAGCGCATCCACCTGCTCGGTCACGGTCATCGAGCCGATCTCGGCGGTGATGCCCGAGCCGACGCGGCCTGCGACCATGAGTGCTGTCAGGATCGGGCCGAGCTCGCGCACGAGCGACAGCGACACGACGCGGCCCACGAACATCTTGCCGCCGAACGCCTCGAGAGAGTAGGCCGTTTGCAGAGCGAGTACACCGCCAGTGACGAACGCCGTGATGCCGGTGATCGAGAGCGACTTCACGCCGAGCTCGTCCATTTGCCGCAGTATCTCGCCCGAGTAGAACGGGCGGGTCACGCAGCCGACGAGCGCCTCGCCGACGAGCTCGGTCAATCCGCCGACGTAGTCCACGAAATGGGACCCCTTGCGCCCGAAACGGTCGACGAACCGCAGCCAGCCGAGGTTGCGATAGAAGATCGCGGTTGCGGACGGTTCGGGTGGAGCCATGGGGACGGCGCATTCTACGCCCTCGCTTCCGGCCGTGTAAACGCCGGACTCGCCGGGACTTGTGCCTCTGTTACCATCCGCCGCCGTGCGTTTTCTGCGCTCACTGGGCGTCTGGATCGTCATTTCCGTCGCCACGGTCCTGTTTGGCCTCCCCGCGATCCCGCTCGCGCTCGTGCCCCCGCGCGGCGAGTGGTTCCTGAAGCTGGCGCGCGGATGGGCGCGCCTCATCCTCGCCGTCTCGGGAGTCACCGTCCGCGTGCGGCATGGCGAACGGCTCGAGACCCAATCGAGCTTCGTGATCGTGCCCAACCACGAGAGCTTCTACGACATCCTGGTGCTCCTCGCGGCGCTTCCCATGTCGGTGCGCTTTCTGGCCAAGCGCAACCTCTTCCGCCTTCCCATTCTTGGCTGGTCCATGGCGGCCGCGGGCTTCATCCCGGTCGACCGCGAGACGCGCTCGCGCAGTTTCGCGCTCGTGGATGCCGCGCTGTCGCGCCTCGAGGGCGGGCGTTCGCTGATCGTTTTTCCCGAGGAGACCCGCACGCGGACGGGGGAGCTCTCGCCCTTCAAGGGGGGCGCGGCGCTTCTGGCACTCCGATCGGGGCTGCCGCTGCTGCCCCTCGGGATCGCGGGGACCTTCCATATCCAGCGCCGCGGAGGCTTCACGATCCTGCCGTCGCGGGTCTACCTCGCGGTCGGGGAACCGATCGCCGCGGCCGGACGTACGCCGGGCGACCGCGCCGTCCTGACCGGCCAGCTGCGCGAGAGCGTGGCGCTCCTGCGCGCGGAAGCGAGAGCCGGCATAGAATCGGCCGGGGAGGACGCATGAGCGCCACGGTGGAGCTGGCCGAAGAGAAGGTTCTGGAGGTCCTGAGGACCGTACGGTTCCCGGGGCTCTCGCGCGACATCGTGTCCTTCGGCTTCGTCAAGGACCTCGCCGTCGGCGGCGGCAACGTGTCGATGCGCCTCGAGATCATGACGGAATCGTCCGCGGCCGCCGAGGAAATAAAGCGCGACGCCACCGAGAAGCTGCGGAGCTTGCCCGGTGTGAACGCGGTGACGATCCGCCTCGACGTCAAGCCGCCGTCTGCCGCTCCCCCCCGGCCCTCCGGAGCCCCGCCCGACGCCGCAATCCTGAAGGACGTGCGCTTCAAGATCGCCGTGGCTTCGGGCAAGGGCGGCGTGGGCAAGTCCACCGTCGCGGCCAACCTCGCGCTCGCGCTCGAGCGCCTGGGCCACCGGGTCGGCCTGATGGACTCGGACATCTACGGCCCGTCGCAGCAGATGATGATGGGCATCGACGAGAAGCCCTACATCAACGAGGCAAACCAGATCGTCCCGATCGAGCGCCACGGCGTGAAGGTCATGTCGCTCGGTTTCCTGATGGACGTCGACCAGCCCGTGATCTGGCGCGGTCCCATGGTCATGAAGGCGGTCGAGCAGTTCCTGCAGGACGTGGCCTGGGGCGCGCTCGATTTCCTCGTGATCGACCTGCCGCCCGGAACGGGGGACGCGCAGCTGACGTTGACGCAGAAGATCCATCTCTCCGGGGCGGTCATCGTGACGACGCCGCAGGACGTGTCGCTCATCGACGCGCGCAAGGGGCTGGCGATGTTTCAGAAGGTGAACGTGCCCCTGCTCGGCATCGTGGAGAACATGTCCTACTACCTGTGCCCGAAGTGCGGCCACCGCGAGGAGATCTTCAAGCACGGCGGGGGCAAGCGCACGGCCGAAGAGCTCAAGGTGCCCTTCCTCGGCGAGATCCCGCTCGACCCGAAGATCGCGATTGGCGGCGACTCCGGCCTTCCCATCGTCGCGGGCGAGCCCAAGTCGGCGGTCACCGAGGCGTACATGCGGATCGCGGAAGCAATCGTGAAGACGCTCTCGGCCTGAGGCCCTGCCTCGATCGCCATGCCCGCCGTCATCGAGCTCGCGAAGACCGACATCACGCGGATCCACGTGGACGCCGTCGTCAACGCCGCCAACGAGGCCCTGCAGCTCGGCTCCGGAGTCGCCGGGGCAATCCGCCAGAACGGCGGCCCCACGATCCAGGAGGAGTGCGACCACATCGGCACGTGCGCCGTCGGGCAGGCGGTCGTGACGAAGGCGGGCAAGCTCCCCGCGAAGTGGGTGATCCACGCGGTCGGTCCGGTCTGGAAGGGCGGCAGTTTCGGCGAGGAGATGCTGCTCGCCTCCGCGGTCCTTCAGGCGCTGCGGCGGGGCGAGGACATCGGCGCGACTTCCGTCGCCCTGCCCGCCCTCTCGACCGGCGCCTTCGGCTTTCCGCTGGCCATGGCCGCCGAGATCAGCGTCGCCGCTGCCCGGTCCTTCGCACCGGATTCCGAGTATGTCCAGAAGATCGTGTTCTGCGTACTCGACGACGAAACCTACGGGGCCTTCGAGAAAGCCCTCGGCGTCGAGAAGGCGTGAGCGGGCGCCGCCAGGGCTTAACCGTGCTCCGGTGACCGGCATCCTCGGCCTGCTCCTTGCGCTCGCGGTTTCCGCGGCCCCGCCGTCGCCGTCCGACACGCTCAAGCTCCAGGCGGCGAGGAATGTCGGCTTGGCGGCGCTCGAGGAGGGCAACCTCGTGGAGGCCGCGGCGCGGTTCGAGACGATCCGCCAGCTCGCGCCGTCGGAGCTACTCGGCTGGTCCAACGGCGCCGTCGCTGCCCTGCGTGCGAAGGACGCCGCCCTGGCCGCGCGCCTGATGACGCAAGCGCTCCTTCTCTCTCCCGGCGATGCGCGGGTGCTTGCGCTCGAAGCCGCGCGGCGCGAGCTCGCCGGCGATCGCGCAGGCGCGATCGAGATCTACGAAAAGGCCGCCGCGGCCTCGCCGCGGGACGTCGCCTCTCTGTGGAACGCGGCCCGCCTCCAGGCGGAAATGGGAGACGCGTCCCGCCGCGTCGCGATCCGCGACGTGGAGGCCGCTCTCGCGCAAGCGCCGGCCAACGCATTCCTGCTCGTCCGCCTCGGTGAGTTCCTGCGCGCTGAGGGGGAGAGGGCCGGGGCCATCGCGGCGTCGGACCGGCTCGCGGCCCTCGTCGCCGGCGAACCGAAGCTCGACCAGGCGCTCGCCGAAGGAAGGCAGGCGCTCGTGGCCGGCGACGCGCTTGCGGCTTCGCTGAAGTATCGCGTCGCCGAGAACATTCTGCGCACCACCCCGCGTTACCAGCAAGCGCGCCACGACGTCGACGCCGGGGTGATCGGCTTGCCGCTCGAAGACTGGAGTCCCGGCCTGGCCGCCAGCGTCCGCGCCCGGGCCGCGCGCCCGATTCCGGTGATGTTTGCGCCGAAGGCGGACGCGGGGCTCGGGAGCGTCGCCGGGGCTGCGGCGGTCCGCGTGACCGGAAAGGACGCCCGGGATCTTGTCGTGGCGGGGGAGTCGGGTCTGCGCGTCGCCGCCGCTTCGCCAACCGGCTACCGGCTCGGCGCGCCGCTGCCCGGGTCTGGCGCCGCCGACGTCGCGGTCGCCGACGTCACCAACTCGGGCTCGCTCGATCTCGTCACGCCGGGCTCCCTCTGGATCCGGGACGGCGAGGGCTACCGCCGAGTCGCGATCGCCGCGGGGCAACGCGTCGTCCCGTTCGACGTGGACGCGGACGGCGACCTCGACCTGTACGTGTCGTCGAAGGCGGGCGATCACCTGCTGCGTAACAACCTCGACGGAACGTGGACCGACATCACTTCGGCTTCGGGCATCGCCCCGGGCACGACGTCGCGGTTGGCCGTCGCGGCGGACTTCGACCGCGACGGGGACGTGGACCTCCTGGTCGCGCGCCCCGAAGGCGGGTTCGCGCTCTACGACAACCTGCGGGGCGGACGCCTGGCCGCGCGCGACCCCGGGCTCCCGAAGACGGGCGCGATCCTCGCTGCCGCGGCCGGCGACCTGAACGGCGACGGCCGCCTCGACCTCGTCTGGACGAGCGACGCGGGCGCCTTCGTGGCGTTGAACCGCGGTGACGGGACCTTTGGCGCGGCGCGGCTCGTCGGCGCCGGGGCGACGCCGCTGCTCTTGGACTACGACAACGACGGTTTCCTCGATCTCTTCCTCGGCAGCCCGCGGGGGCCCTCCGCGCTGTACCGCAACGACGGGATCGGAAACTTCGCCGAGGCAAGCGTCGGGGGGCTGCCCGCGGTGCGCGACGCCGAGGCCGTGGATTTCGACGGGGACGGCGACCTCGACCTGGCAGTCGTCCTGCCCGACGGCTCGGTCGCGCTCTTCGAGAACCGGGGCGGCAACGCGAACGGCTGGATCGACGTCGCGCTGGAAGGGCTTCCCACGGGCTCGGCCAAGGTCAATCGCTTCGGCTTCGGTTCCGACGTCGAGGCCAGGGCGCAGGACCTCTACGTGTACCGGGTGGCGTCGCGCCCGGTCACGCGGCTCGGCCTCGGCGCGCGCCGCAAAGCAGATGTGCTCCGGATCGTCTGGACCAACGGCGTGCCGCAGAACGCGCTCGATCCGCCGGTGAAAACGGTGCTGCGCGAGGTGCAGCAGTTGAAGGGCTCCTGTCCCTTCCTCTACGCCTTCGACGGCGCGCGCTGGCACTTCGTGACGGACGTCCTCGGGCGTGCCCCGGCCGGACTGCTGTTCGACGGGGTCCACCAGGCGGCCGCCGACACGCGCGAGTGGCTCGTCGTTCCGGGCGACTGGCTCAGGTCCGCCGGCGCAACGCTCACGCTCGACTTCACCGAGGAGCTCTGGGAGACGGCCTACTTCGATCTGGCCGAGCTGCTCGCCGTGGACCACCCGACCGGCGTGGCCCTCGTCTCGAACGAGAAGATGGTGCCGCCGCCGTTTCCGCCGAAGCAGATCTTCACGGTTTCCCGGCCTTTCACGCCGGGGGCTATGGACGGCGACGGGCGCGACCGCACGGCCGAGATCGCCGCCGAGGACGGCGTCTTCCTCGCGGGCTTCGCGCCGACGCGCTACCAGGGACTGGTGGAGCCGCACGAGCTCGTGCTCGACCTGCCGGAGGCGCGCGGGGGCGGGAAGGTCATGCTCTACCTGACTGGCTGGATCTTTTATGCCGACACCTCGATCAACGTGTCGCTTGCGCAGCGCAAGGACATCGTGGCATCCGCACCGGTGCTGGAGATTCCGGACGGGCGGGGGGGCTGGAAGACGGCGATCGCCTCGATGGGTTATCCGGCGGGAAAAACCAAGACGATGCCGGTGGATCTCTCGGACGTCCTCGATCGCGGCGATCCGCGGGTGCGAATCCGGACGAACCTCGCGATCTTCTGGGACCGGATCGCCTACACGGTGGATGAGGCGCCGGGCCCGCTGCGGATGACCGCGCTCCCGCTCTCCTCTGCCGAGCTCTCCTTTCGCGGATTCTCGCGGATGCGGCGGGAGACCCCCGATGGTCCAGAGGTGTTCGTCCACGACGACGTCTCGAGGGAGCCGCGCTGGGCCGACATGGCGGGTCTCTACACGCGCTTTGGGGACGTGCGCGAGCTCCTGGCGGCCGCGGACGACCGTTACGTGGTGATGAAGGGCGGTGACGCGGTGCGGTTGCGCTTCGATGCGGGGGCACTTGCGCCCGTGCCCGAGGGCTGGGTGCGCGACTACGTCCTCGTGCTCGATGGCTGGGACAAGGACGCGGACAAGAACACGGTGGCCGGGCAGACCGTCGCGCCGCTTCCGTTTCACGGCATGGACGACGCGCTCTACGGCGAGCTCTCCTTCCCGGAAACCGACGCGCACCGCGAGTTCGTCCGGAAGTACCTGACGCGGCGGGGGGGGCCCGAGGAGTTCGTGGACGCGATGAAGTCGGCGGTGAGCGGTCAGCAGTGAAGAGCTCGTTCGTCGGTGTGGCGCTCGGCGCGGTTTTGCTTTGCGCGGCGGGGCCGACGAAGAAGCCCGGCGTCTTCGAAGAGGTGACGGGGCTCTCGGGCGTGAAGATGCAGGTCCGCTCGGACCTCATGCGCCTGAAACTCATCGCCACGATGATCGGCGGCTGCGCGGTCGGCGACTACGACGGGGACGGCCGCCCCGACCTCTACGTCACCAATTCGATTCCGCGCTGGGGCAAACCCAATACCGATCACTGCGGGCGCCTCTTCCGCAACGTCGGCGGCGGCCGTTTCCAGGACGTGACGGACAGGTCCGGCATTCGGGCCTGCGGCCTCGGGATGGGCGCCTTCTGGGCCGACCTCGACGGGGACGGGCGGCTCGACCTCTACCTGACCAACGTGGGCCCGAACGCGGTCTGGTGGAACCGCGGCGACGGCACGTTCGAGCAAGGAAAGGAGACGGGCCTCGAGGACCCGCTCTTCTCCGTCGGGGCGGCGTTTCTCGACTACGACGGAGACGGGCAGCTCGACGTTGCCGTCGCGAACTACCTGGACTCGACGCCCGAGTGGGAAGCCGCGCAGCCCCAGTTTCAGATGCGGATGCCGGAGGACTACGTCGGCCAGCCCTCTCACCTCTTTCGCAACCTCGGCGGACGCAAGTTCCGGGACGTGACGAAAGAGGCCGGCCTTTTCCTTCCGCCGACGGCGACGAAGACGCTCGGAATCGCCGTCCTCGACTACGACGGCGATGGGAGGCCCGACCTCTACTTCGTCAACGACCGCGTCTCGAACCGCCTCTTCCGCAACCGGGGCGACGGCCGGTTCGAGGAGGTGACGGCCGAGACCGGGGCGGGAGTACTGGGAAAGCGGCCGCGAGCGGGGATGGGTGTCGCGGTCGGCGATCCTTTCGGCGGCGGGCGCGACAGCCTTTTCGTAACCAACTTTGGCGCAGAGGAGAACAGCCTCTACCGCAATGTAGAAGGAGCGCTCTTCGAGGACGCG
>JANMPW010000708.1:0-4141 GCA_031370065.1 Acidobacteriota bacterium | reverse complement strand
CGCGTCGTCGAAGCTGGCTTTGAAGAGGCGCAGGTGATCGGCGTTCTTCGTGTCGATCTCGGTCGGAATGTGCGCGGCCTCCTCGGGCGTCAGGCCCTGGAAGCCTTTCTTCCGGACGGCGGAGACGACCTCCCGGGGAGCATTGATTGCGAACATCCGCAGGTGGCTGCCGCGCGCGAACAGAAAGATGTCGCGGTAATAGAGCCAGTTGTAGCCCCAGTTCTTATACCAGTGCGACCCCTCGAGGAACGCCTCCTCGGTCAGCTTGCCGTCGATCCACTGGTCCAGCCAGGCTTGCTCGGGGTACGGGTACATCTCGAGACCGATCAGGACGCGGCGGCCGGCGTGGTGGAGCCCCTCGATGACGCGCTTCTCGACGCGGTGCGAATCCATCTCGGTATGCCCCTCGCCGACGAGGACGAGCCGCGCTCCGGCGAGCTTGCCTGCCAGATCCTCGGGCGTCAGCAGCGCGCCCGAAGACGTGTCGGTGATCGCGTCGAGCACGAGAGGGGCCCGGCGGTCCTTGCGAGCCGGGTCGCCGATCGGGAGATTCAGCGGGTCTTCACCTCGAACCGGGGCGGCGAGGAAGAGAACGGACAGGAGGACGAGCCTTGCGGGCCGGCTCACTTCCACGGCGCGATGGAAATCACTTCGACCTGTCCCTCCGACAGGTTCACGCGGTCGCCCAACCGGGATCCGAGCAGGCGCTCGGCGAACTCCGACTGGTAGGAGTAGATCCCCTCCTCCGGCTTCGAGTCCCACGGACCCAGAATCGTCGCGTCGCGCTCGGCACCGCTCGAGAGATCGCGCAGCCGCACTCGCGCGCCGACGCGGATCTGCGACACGTCGATCTTCGTCGGGTCCAGGGCGCGGGAACGCGACAGCTCATCGGCAATCGTGGCGATCCGCGCCGAGAGGTATTCGTGCTTCTGTCGCGCGGCGTGGTACTCGAAATTCTCGCGCAAGTCGCCGTGCTCCTTGGCCGTCTTCATCGCGACCGCGTTGGCCGGCAGCTCGACCTGCTTGAGGTGGATGACTTCCTGGCGGCGCGCCTCGATCGCCTCCGCGGTGCCATAGAGGTACTCGCGGGCGGCCGCGCGCAGCTCGGGAAACTTCATCAGGAGCGCTTCGCGCACGGTGGCGCGCCGGTGCTCCTCGAGGCCCGGCACCCGGTCCAAGGAGTGCAGCATCTCGCGCGCTTCCTCTTCGGAGCTTGCCGTCCGCACGAGCGCGACCCCGAAGCCGCCCGGCTCGAAGAACTCCTTCATCCGCAAGCGCAGCCCCGAGAACTCGTCCATCCGCAGCGCGTCGGTGAGCGCGAAGAAGAGGCCGGGCGCGTCGGTCCTGCGCTCCGCGTGCATGCGGTCGCACAGCCAGACGAAGGCGCGCGGCGCCGACCGTGGCGAGCGCAGGATCTTGCGGGAAAGGTCCGCCGCCCGATCGCCCAGGGCCTCGAAGAGGGTCGTCAGGACCCGCGCGTCGTCTTCGCGGCCGATCTGCTCGATGAAGAGCTCGGCCCAGTCCGGGCGGCTCTGCCGCACGGCCTGGAAAGCCTTCTCGCGCGCGCCCTGATCGCGGATCTCTCCGACCACGCGCCGCAGGTCGGCGCAGGCGAGCAGCGCCTCGGCGGGAAACGCCTCGGGCTCGTCGGGCGCGAGACGGACCGCGGCCTGCGAAAGCTCCCAGGCGAGAGCGGGCTGGCCCGCCGCCACCTTGAGCGCGTCCCCGGCGAGTGACTGTCCGAAGTAGCGCGCGAGTTCTTTGGACCGCTTCGCGTGTTTGCGCGCGAGGTCCGCGCGCGCCGCCGGCGCGGCCTTCATGAACGCCTCACGAACGCTCTCCTCGGCGGCGTCCGCGCTGTCGCTCCAGGTTACCTTGGCAGACTTTGCGCTGCCCGAAACCAGCACCTGCCGGTTCTTGCGCGCGGCCGTCCAGAATGTCGTCCAGCGCTCCTCCGACACGATGCCGGCGAAGTGGTCCTTGACCTCCTGGACCGTCAGCGACCGGCCGAAGCTCGTCAGCAGGAGCCGCAGCGCCTCGGAAGGTTCGCTCTCGGCAAACGCCGCGAGGTCCTTCGCGTCTTCCACCTTGCGGCGCAGGAAATGGCCCTTCGGCAGCGGCACGAGGTTCTTCTCCGCCGACACGAGGGAAAGCGGCATGCGCGAGCCGCCCACTTCGAGCCGCATCACGTCGAGCGCCGGGTTCATGTCCACGAGGCGCCCCGCGCCGCGGCCCGGCATGAAATAGATCTCGTTCGGCTGAAAGCGCAGCCAGCGGGCGATGCGGCCTGCGACCTCGGACGGGTCGGCGGCCTTCTCCAGCGGGAACTGCGCGATGACCGGGGCCAGCGCCGGGTGACCGGCGTGGCGGGCGCGCAGCGCCGCCGTCAGATCCTTGCGGACGCTCGCGTCGGTCGGAGACATGCGCGCGAGCTCGAGGAGCACGCGGATGAGCGACTCGTTGTCGCCCACGTTGTGGAAGTCCGCGAGGGAGCGCAGCCACCCGACCGCCTGGGTACCGCCGCCCTTCTTCTTGGCGGCCGCAGCAAGGTCGAAGAAGAACGGGAAGTCCTCCGCGTTCTCCTCCATCTTCTTCGTCCACAGCTCGGCGAGGGCGTCGAACTTCTTCTGGTCGACGAGGTGCTGGACCTCGGGGGTCAGATTGGGGAAAACGGTCAACATCGGCCGCTGATACTAGCTTACGACGGGCTCAGGCATGAACATCCACCGCGGGGTTGCGCAGAAACTCCGGCCGCACAGCGATGCCGAGGCCCGGCGCCGTCGAGGAGGCCATGCGGCCGTGCCGGCGCTGCGGCGCGCCCTCGGCGGTCGAGACCGTGACGTAGCTGTTGAAGTCCGTGGACGTGAAGAGGTGCTCCGGGGGCGTCGAGTGCGCCAGGTGCGCGATCGCGGCCGTCGTCACGTCCCCGCCCCAGGAATCCTCGATCGTCATGCCGATCCCGAGGCAGACGCACAGGTCGCGGGCCTGCCGCGCCCGCGTCAGGCCGCCGAACTTGCTGATCTTGATGTTGACGACGTCCATCGCCAGATCGTTCGCGGCCCGCATGAGGATCCCGATGCCGTCGATCGTCTCGTCAAGCACGAACGGATGATCCGTGCGCCTTCGCACCGCGAGGCACTCCTCGTAGGTCGCGCACGGCTGCTCGATGTACACGTCCACATCATGCACGGCGCGCACCACCCGGGCGGCCTGGTGCGCCAGCCAGCCGGTGTTGGCATCGGCCACCAGCACGTCGGTCGGCTCGAGCACCGAGCGCACGGCGCGGATGCGCGCGATGTCCACGTCGGGATCGCCGCCCACCTTGAGCTGGAACCGCCGGTACCCTTCGGCGCGGTAGCCCGCGACCTTCTGCGCCATCGCGGCCGGGGACTCCTGCGAGATGGCGCGATAGAGGACGAAGTCCTCCCCGTAGCGCCCGCCGAGCAGCGTCGCGACCGGGAGATTCGCCGCCTGCCCGAGGATGTCCCAGCAGGCGATGTCGATGCCGGACTTCACGTACGGGTGCCCCTTCAGGAATGCGTCCATCCGGCGATTCAACCGCTCGAGGTCCCTCGGGTCCTCCCCAATCAGGTGCGGCGCGAGCGTCGCGATCCCGGCGCGCACGCCCTCGGCGTATGCGGGCAGGTAGGCCGGGCCGAGCGGGCAGACCTCGCCGTGGCCGACGAGGCCCGAGTCCGTCTCGACGCGCACGAGCGTGCTGTCGAAGACCGCGACGGACTTGCCGCCGGACCACTGGTAGCTGCCCTCGCGCAGCGGCAACTCGATGCGATAGGCGGCGATGCGGAGAATTTTCATGACGGCAACTCTAACGGATCGGGACGCGCATGGCGCTGAGGCCCTGCTAGGATTGCGGCAACGTGCCCGCCGCCAAGACGATCCTCTTTGTCGCCCTCGGCCTGGTCGCCGTCGTGTTCGTCTTCGCGTGGGTGCGCTCGGCACGGCGCGGCCCCGACGATCCGAAACCCGGCCCGCTCGCGCTGGCGATCGGCTTCGTGACGAATTTCTTCGACACGCTCGGTATCGGCTCCTTCGCCCCGACGACCTCGATCTTCAAACTGAAGGGCCTCCTGCCGGACGAGCGGATCCCGGGCACGCTCAACGTCGGGCACGCGATTCCGAC
>JANMPW010000685.1:0-4476 GCA_031370065.1 Acidobacteriota bacterium | reverse complement strand
CCGCTCACCTTCGAGCCAGCGAGGTCCCGCGTCATGTGAAGCTTCATGCTCTTGATCTGGTTCGACGAGATGAGCGCCGCGGCGTCTTTCGAGGGCGTCTCGACGTAGAGGCCCGCGACGTAGACCTTGAACATCATTTTCTTGCGCAGACCCACGCCGTTCAACTTGAGCACTTTGCCGTCCACCGTTTCGGTGTCGGGCATCTTCACGCCCGCGAGCTCCGCGCCGAACGCGGCGCAGGCGAAAGTCAGAGAAAGCGCGGCGACGAAAACACGGCTTCGTTTCATACGGAACTCCTTCGGTTGCCCGAGATCTTATCCTCCCCCCCTCACCCTGCCCTCTCCCCCTCCGGGGGGTGAGGAGGCAAGTGTCTCAGCCCGCCGTGTAACGCGCGCGGGCGAGATCCACGATTTCGGCGATCAGCTGCGTGTAGGACCGGCCCGCCTTGCGGGCGGCCATGTAGAACTCGGCGCCCGAGGCAAGCCAGGGGTTGGGGTTGGCCTCGATGACATAGACCTCGCCCTCGGGCGTCAGGCGCATGTCGATGCGGCCGTAGTCGCGCAGCTTCAGGGCCTGGTAGGCGGCCAGCGCCGTGTCCGAGAGGCGCTTGACCGTGTCCTCGTCGAGGTCTTCCGCGGGAGCGGACTTGGTCACGCGGTAGTGCTCGCTGTCCTTCTCCCACTTGACCTCTTTGCCCGCGATCTTCGGCGTTCCCTCGGGCAGCTTCGAGAGGTCGAGCTCGACCATGGGCAGCACTTCCGGGTTCTCGTTGCCGAGCACCGCGGCGTACATCTCGCGCCCTTCGATGTACTCCTCGATGAGCGCGGGCGCGTCGAACTCCTCGTGGATGTAGTGGATCCGCTCCATCAGCTCCTTGACCGATCCGACGACCGAGCCCGTGTCGATCCCGATCGATCCGTCTTCGGACGTCGGCTTCACGATCAGCGGGAAGGCGATGTCGTGGGAGTGGTCGAGCTTGCCCTTATAGGACGTCGCGAAGAACGGCGTCCGGATCCCGTGGAAAGCAAAGATCTTCTTGGCGAGCGCCTTGTCCTGCGCGAGGTAGAGCGCGTGCGGCCCCGCCCCCGTGTAGGGCTTGCCGAGCAGGTCGAGGTACCCGGCGAGGTTCATGTCCATCGTGTCGTCGCCGGCGTAGGACTCGGTGAGGTTGAAGAAGAGGTCGGCGTCGGCGCGCGCGAGCGCGATGAGCGACTGGTCCCGCCCGTCCACGACCTGGTACACGGCCTCGTGGCCGAGCTTGACGAGGGCCTCGAAAATCTCCTCGCGGTCGTGCTTCTCCTTCTTCTTCTTGCGCGGCGGCTTGCCCCGGGCCTTCGACGGCTTCTCGGCCGGCGGCGGCGCGGGCTCCGGCTCTTCCTCGAAGACGTCGTAGAGGACCGCGATCTTGAGTTTCTCCCGGCTCATTCGCTTTCCCCCCTGCCCGTCATGGCTGCACGAACTTGCCGCGCACCAGGTAGTTCATGGCGAGCGCCGTCGCGTACGCCGTCACCTCGGTCAGATTCTCCATCTCGCTGCGAATCGCGGCGCGCAGTCCGAGCTCGCCCACGCGCGTCTCGATCGATTCCACGAGCCGCTTCACGAGCGGCCGCTGCACTCCCGTCCAGTACGTCACCTTGTCGATCAGGGCCTTGCGGTTCTCGCGCAGCAGATCGACCGCGGCCCGCGCGCCCTTCTTCCTGCGCTTTGAGACAGGGAAGATGTCGACCAGATCGGTGTCGAGCGCGAGCTCGACCGACTGGACCTCCTGCTCGAGGGCGCGCTTGTAGAAGTCCTCGACGGTCGTCTCCATCTCCTCCACCGTGATGTCCGTGTGGCCCTGCGGCCGCACCGGCTCGGCCGATCGGAGGCGGCGCGCCATCCGGTCCACGTACCGCAACTTCGCCAGGGCGCCCCAACCCTTGTAGCGCTCCCGCCACCGCGAGCGCGGCGTCAGCCAGACGGCGAACGTCTCGGCAAAGTCCTCGTCGGGGTGCTTCTGCGCGTACCAGCCGGCAATGTGCCGCACGAACTGCCGCGAGAACGGGACCGGACGGTACCCGTCGCGGTACGGCCGGCGGAACGGCCCGAACAGGTCGCGCCACTCCGGCGTGCGGTAGAGCGCGTAGGCGTAGTTGAACGCGTGCCCCGCCTCGTGGCGCAGGTACATCATGATCTCGTGCCGGTCCTCGAGGTCGTTCATCTCCTTCTCGAGCCGCGCGAGCTTCGGGTCCGCGAGATAAAACGGGATGCCGATCACCGGCTCGCCGGAGGGGCAGCCCCACTCGTCCGAGAGATAGCAGAGGGGACGGAAACGGGAGAGGCCCTTGCGCTCGAGCTCCCGGTAGAGCTGCTGCACCAGTCGTTCGAGCGGCGATCCTTCGACCTTGAGGCCGAGTTCCTTGATGGGCTTGGTCAGGATCTCCTGGACGTCCGGCGGGGCTTTTTCGAACGCTCGCAAGGTATCTCGAAAAAAAGGTTAGCACAGTTGCAGCCGCCGGGCGGCAGCGGAGAACAGTCGACGTCGAATGCGAGAGGGAGAACCGGACCGGACGGGAGAACGCGGCGAGGGCTACAATGACCGCGGAGGTTTCATGGCAGATCCAACGATCAAGATCATTCCGAACGGTCCCTATCGCCTGTCGGGCCCGATCGCGATCACGGACCCGCAGGGCAACGTGGTCCCGCTCGAAGATGGGAAGGCCGTGTCGCTTTGCCGGTGCGGCGCGTCCGCGAGGAAGCCTTACTGTGACGGCTCGCACGCCCGCGTCGGGTTCGACTCGACGGAGTCGGCCGTCAAGAGTTAGTCCAAGTTGCTCCAGGGCCTCACGCTGATCCTCGCGCTCGCGACGGATCCCCTTTCGCCCACTCTTGCCGTCGATCTCGACGGCGACGGCACGGAGGAGACCGTGACGGCCGCGCCCGCGCGCGGCGCCGTGCGCCTCGAGGTTCGCGACTCCGGCGGCAAAAAGGTCGCGAAGGCGAAAGCGCCAGCGCCCGCGGCGGACGTCGTGCAGGTGGAGCTCACCGCCGGCCCCCTCGGCAGCCCGGGCTCGCTCCTCGAGGTCGCGGCCTCGACCGACGCATCGGAATGCGTCTCCGTCTGGCGCTTCAAGGACGGGGTTCTGGCGCGGCTCCCGATCCGGGGCGCCGCCGGCAGGCAGCTCCCGGACTGCGGGCGTCCGGGCGAATGGACCCGGGCCTGGGAACGCGAAGCCGAGGGCCGGCCATCCGCGCTCGTCCGGGAGCGCACGGAGAAGGTCGAGAGCGGCGTCCTTCGGGTCCGCGAGGCCTTCGCGTTCGCGGGTTTCAGCCTCGACGAGGACCCGCGGCGTTCCGGGTCGGCAATCAACGGCGTGCCGATCCCCTCCTGGTACCACGCGATCTTCTACGCGAGGCCGGCGCTCGAGATCCTCTACGGCCGGTTCGACCTTTCCCGCATGCGGTCGCAGCCGACGCTCTCGATCGAGGCGGACCGCGAGCGCGGCGTCTTCGCGTTGCACTTCACCGGTCCCGGTGGAGAGTTCACGGCCCCGGTCGAATCCTCCGAGGGGCAGAAGGCCAAGGCGACCCTCGGGGCCCGGGTCGAGGGAAAAACCGTGCGCGCTTCCGTGAGCCTCGGCGGCGACGGAAGCGTTCCCTACGAAATCGAGGTCGAGGGGCTCGGGGCCCCGTTCGACCAGATCTACGCTCCCGCCGGAAGCTGGCGGGGCGAGTCGCGAGAGATCTTCCCGACGGCGGCCGACGAGGTCGCCGCCGAAGACCTCGCCGGCATCTGGTTGGACCCGGGGGGCAGGAACACGGCCATTGCGACCGAGGGCGTTCCTCCTTACCGCCTGCGCCTCGGAAAAGAGCTCTACGCGATGGACATGGCGCGCGCGGAGCCGCCGCTCGACCTGCTGCTGCTACCGGCGGAGCCCTCCGGACGGCCCTGGGGCATCGTCCTGCGCGGGCCGAGCACTTTCGAGCGCGTGCCGCTGATCTGCACCGGGCAGGGCGCGACCGTATGCCGAGCCGAGGGCCCGGGAGAGAAGCTACGCCGGCTCGGGGCGCGTATGAACGTGCGCTGAGAGTGAGAGGTTGACGGGGGCGGCTGCGCTGTCTAACCTTCGTCAGGCAAACAATCTCGATGCAACAATTTCTCGCCGGACTTGCCGTTCAGACGGTCGGCGCAGCCCTCCTCTCCGCGATCCTGCTGTACCTCTCGCGAGGCAAGGGAAGCCGCGTCCTGCAGGCGGCCGGCTTCGCGTGGCTCTTCCTCTTCGCCGCACTCCTGTCGCTCTCGGCGATGACCGCCCTCGGGCTGCCCCACAGCCTCGAGGCCTACCAGTACTGGAGGATCCTCTTCGTCGTGGCGCTCTGCGTCGCCACGATCCGGATGGATCGGGACATCTCCCTCGTCAAGCCGCTCGCGGTGACCGCCGTTGCAGGAATCCCGTTGTCGCTCCTGATCGTTTCCCTCGCGACCCGCGACGCGGG
>JANMPW010000638.1:0-8872 GCA_031370065.1 Acidobacteriota bacterium | reverse complement strand
CATTTCGGGCGCGGTGGCCTCGGGGATCCTGCTTCTGCCCCTCTTCGCGTCGCTCGTTCTCTACGCGCGCCGCGGCGGATTCCTTCCCGCAACGGGGCTGACAAACGGCGAACAGGGTTTCGTGTCCGAGCCGTCTGCCGTCGCGGCGCCGGCCCCGTCCGTTGCCGACGTGCAGCCGATTTCCCGCGGCGTCCGCGCTGCGGCGGCCGTGGCCGCCCTGGTGCTCGTGTCCTCCTTCTTCGTGGCGACCCCGTTTGATTCCCCGCTCGTCGAGGACGCATCCGGGCGCGCTGGCGCCGAAGCAATGGCGCGCGGCTTCCTGGTCGTCAACGGAGTCGATCCCGAGCCCTGGACGAGTGTCGCCTACACGGGTACCGGCTTTCCGTACGACGAGAGCCTGCGGGCGGCCAGGCCCCAGGACGCCGCGGGCATCCCCGGGTTCTCGTACGACGCGGCGCGCTACGTGATCGCACAAGGCGGTCCGGCCGCATTCCGGAAGCTGGCCGAGCGGCAACTGCCGCTGGCCTACTGGGTCGTGCGCTTCTTCCAGCCCGACAAGAAGGAGGAATGGAAGGTCCTGATCGACGCGCGGCGCGCACGCGTCGTCGCTTTCGTGAATCCGGTCGGCGAGGGCGCTGCCGCCCCGCCGCCCCTTTCCGCAGAGGACGCCCGCCGCCGTGCGGCCGCAGTGGCCGACAAGCTCGGCTATCCCGCCGCGGAGTACGAGGTGCTCGAAGTCGGCACGGAGGCGCGGCCCAAGCGCGTGGACACGACTGTCGTCCTCGAGGCAAGACCGTCCGGAGTCGGGCAGGCAAGGCCGCGGTTGACCGCGGTCTTTCACGGCCCCCGCCTGTCCTCGTTTCTTCCGTCGATCCAGGTTCCCGAGAGCTTCATACGCGAGCAGCGCAAGCGTTCTTCCGGCGAGGTCGTTCTCACGGGCGTGCGCGTGGTGGCGGGCGGCGCCCTCGTCGGCCTTGCGATCGTCCTGTTCCTGCGGCGCGTCCGGGAGCCGGAGTTCCGTTGGCGCTCGCTCGCGCGGCCCCTGCTCTTTGCCGGGCTGATCGGCATCGCGGGGCTCGCGAATACGTGGCCCGCACTCTTTCGCCAGTACGACACCGAGAAGCCCATGAGCCTGTTTCGACTCGGGATCGGGGTTTCGCTCGTGTTCGGGCTGCTCGCTACCCTGCTCGCGGCGTGCCTGGGGTTCATTCTCTGCGCGGCCGCGCGGCCGGGCTGGGGCGCGGCCCTGCGACGCAAGGGGAGCCTCGCGGATGCGCTCCTGCGGGCGGCGATCGCGGCGGCCGGCCTCGCGGGCCTCTCGCGGTGGTTCCACGTCGTCTCCTCCCGGGTTCCGGCGCTCTACGATCCCGATCCGTCGCTGCCTGCAAGCCTCGGCAACGCGGTTCCGGCCGTGGACGCCGTCTGGGCCGCGGCGCGGGGCGCCTTTGGATTGGCAGCGGTCGCGGCGGTTGCCGCACTCGCGTGGAGGAGCACGTTCTTCCGAACGGCCGCGGGGCGCGCGCTCGGGCTCCTCGCCCTCGTCGTGGTGATGCTGCCGTCGGAACTGCGCTCGCCTCCGGAATTCACGATGGAGTTTCTTTCGAGTCTGCTCGCGGCCTCGTGGATTGCCGTCTGCGCCTTTGGCCTCCTGCGCGATCACGCGGCGGCCTGGGCGCTCTTCGGTCTTTTCTCCTTCGGGGGCCGTGCCGCGGTCGACCTGCTCGCGCAGCCGGCGGCGGCCGACCGTACCCAGGGAGGGCTCGCCCTGGTCCTGCTCGTGCTGTTCGGATTGGCTCTCATGGCGGGCAAGCGGGATCGGACTCCGACCAGCCCGGCCGCCGCTACGATCCCGTCGAGTGGTACCGCTTGACGCCGCTCCTCCAGAGGGCGAGCGCGATCGACAGGGACAAAGCGGCGACGACGGGAACGGCCCAGAATTCCCGGGCGAAATCGTTGCGCCGCAGGAAGTGCATCACGGGGTAGAAGGACGCGAACGCGAAGGGGATGACGAAGGAGAGGGTGAAGCGGATCCACCCGTCATAGATCGTCAGCGGGTAGCGGCCGAACTGGATGAGGTTGAACACGGGCGGCACGATGCCAATGCGGTCTTCGATCCAGAACGACGTCGCGGTCAAGCCGATGAAGATCGCGAGGTAGATCGCGGCTCCGCAGATCGCCCAGAGCGCGAAGAGCAGAAAGTCGGCAGGGCCGAACGAGAGGCCGAGGCGCTTCGAGGCCCAGATTACGGCGGCGAGGCCGGTGACGGTCTCCTGCAGGGACTCGAGGCGGAAGGCTTCGAAGAGCACCTGAAACACCGAGTTCACGGGCCGCACGAGCACGCGGTCGAAGCGCCCCTCGATGAGATACCGGTCCGAGAAGAGGTACAGGTTCCACGAGAAGACGTTGAAGATGCCGAGCGGGATGAGCGAGAAGCCGTAGAGGAAGACCATCTCCTCGAAGTTCCAGCCCTTGATCGGCGGCACGCGCGAGAAGACGATCAGCAGAAACCCGAACGCCGCGGCCGTCCCGAGGAACGACGCGAAGACGCTCGAGAAGAAGTCGAAACGGTACTCCAGCCGCGCCTTCGCGTACTGCGAGAAGTAGAGCCGGAAGAGGCGCGTGTGGCGCCGGAGGCTCGGGAGCACGGTCATCCGCCCTGGATCGTGATCCGCTGTTGCGACCGCCGCCACGCCCACTGGCCGAGGGCGAGCAGCGCAAGGGTCCATCCGGCCTGCAGCGCCAGCAGCTTGACGGCCTCGAGGCCCGTCGCCTTTCCGAGATAGAGGGCGGCCGGCGTGAAGTTGATGTGCGGGAAGGGCGACGCGAAGAGGATCGAGCGCAGCGGCTCCGGAAAGAACGTCGTGGGGATCAGCAGTCCCGACAACAGCTCGAGGGCGAGGTACTTTGCGCGCAGGATTCCGAGAATCGACTTCGAGCGGATGGCGATGAGGCCGACCAGGAAGTTCAGAGCGGCCACGAGGAAGAACGACATCGTGGCGGAGAAGAGAAAGAGGCCGGCCGCAGTCACGGAGGCCGGCGGCTTCAAGGGAAAGAGGAGGGCGAGGACGAACGAGATGGGGACCGTGAAGAGGATCGCCCGGAACGCCGACTGGCCCGCCGCGTCTGCGATCATCACCATCTGAAAGTCCACGGGCCGAATGAGGTTCATCGCGAGCTTGCCTTCCTGCACTTGTGTCGCGAGGTCGCGGTCGATTTCGTTGAAGTAGAAGGACCGGATCGCCCAGCCGACGGCGACGTACGTGACCATGTCGCCGAGCGTGAGCCCCGCGACGGTGGCCCCGGTGTGGAAGACCGCGCGCCAGATGAAGTAGTAGACGGCGACGTTGAAGAGGTACGTCAGGACGCCCACGTAGTAGCGCGCACGGAAGGCAAGCATGTTGAGAAACCCGATCCGCGCGAACGGAACGGCCGAGCGCCAGGTGCCCGTGGCGACCGCGCTCAGGAGATGCCCTCCTGGTAGATCCGCTTGACGACCGCCTCGATCTCGGGCTCCTCGATCTTGATGTCCGAGACGTCGAAGCGGTTGACGATCTCCTTCACGGCCGCGGCGGGCGCCGTGGTGCGCCGGTCCACGTCGAGCCGGTAGCGCAGCAGCCCGACCTCGCGGATCGCGAGGCCGTTCCACGACAGCTGCGAGGCGTCGGGGGCGCGCTTGACGTCGAACACGATCGAGGTCACCGGCAGGATGCGGTCGCGCAGCTCGTCGAGGGCGCCGTCGAAGAGCAGGCTGCCGTGGTCGATCACGATCACCCGCTTGCAGAGCGTCTCGATGTCAGCGAGGTCGTGCGTCGTCAGCAGCACGGTCGTGCCGTCTTGCTTGTTAATCTCCTGGAGGAACTCGCGCACGTTGGCCTTGGCCACGATGTCGAGGCCGATCGTCGGCTCGTCGAGAAAGAGCAGCGGGGGCTGGTGCAGCAGCGAGGCCGCGAGGTCGCAGCGCATCCGCTCGCCGAGCGACAGCTTGCGGACGGGCTGGTGCAGGTAGGCGTTCAGGCCGAGCACCTTGTCGAAGAGCGCCATGCGCTCGCGGTACTCGGCCTCCGAGAGCCCGTAGATCTCCTTGAGCAGGCGGAAGGACTCGGTGACGGCGATGTCCCACCACAGCTGCGTGCGCTGGCCGAAGACGACGCCGATCGTCGCGACGTACCGGGTCCGCTCCCGGTGGGGCACGAATCCGTTGCAGACAACTTCGCCCGAGGTGGGCGTGAGGATGCCGGTCAGCATCTTGATCGTGGTCGACTTGCCGGCGCCGTTGGCGCCGATGTACCCGACCATCTCACCGCGCGCGATCGAGAACGTCACGTCGGCGACCGCTGCGGTCTCGGTCGCGGTGCGCAGGACCAGGGACTTCAGCGCCGCCTTGAGCCCCTCCTTGCGTCGGTAGGTCTTGAAGACCTTGGTCAGGCCGGCGACCCGGACGATCGAATCGGTCACGACTTCGCCAGCTCCAGCGCCCGCGCGTAGATCTCCCGGGCGGGCCGGTGCGTCTGGCGCGCGATTGCCTTCGAAAGTGCCTTCAAGGCGGCGCCCGTGGCCAACGCTTCGCGGATGCGCGCATCCACGTCTTCGGCGGCCGCGGCCGCGGGCTCGCCCCGCAGGCCCTCGACGACGATCGTGATCTCGCCCCGGCCGGCACCGCGGGCGCGAAAGGCGGCGGCGAGCTCCGGCAGCCTCCCGCGGACCGCTTCTTCGTGGAGCTTGGTCAGCTCGCGGGCCACACAGGCGCGGCGCGGGCCGAAAACGCGTGCGGCGGATTCGAGGGAATCGGAAAGGCGGTGCGGCGATTCGAACCAGACGAGCGTCTCCCGGCGCTCGCGGAGAGTCTCGAGCAGGCGCTCCCGCTCGCCCCGGCGGGCCGGCAGAAAGCCCAGGAAGGTGTGCGGCACGGCCGGCAGTCCCGACAGCGCGAGCGCCGCAGACGGCGCCGAGGGGCCCGGAACGACGACGACCGCGTGCCCCGCCGCGGCGGCCGCCTCGACGAGGCGCGCTCCGGGGTCCGAGAGCGTGGGCATGCCGGCGTCCGAAACGAGAGCGATGCATTCCCCGCGGCCGAGGCGCTCGAGCAACTCCTCGACGCGGGACTCCTCGCGCGGGCCGGGGCAGGAGATCCGCCGGGCGGGCAAACCGAACCGGGCGGTCAGCTTCGCGGTGACGCGCGTGTCCTCGCAGAAGATGGCGTCGGCTTCGGCGAGAACCTGCCGGCCGCGCGGGGAAAGGTCGTCGAGGTTGCCGATGGGCGTCCCCACCACGAGGAGCCGCCCGCTTTTGATGGATTGCGTCACCGGGAACGGAAAAATAGCACGGGGCCGTTGGGTATCATGCTCTTTGCATGCGTATGGCGTCGGCTTGTCTGCTTTTCTCACTCCTGGTTTGCCCGGCGGCGGCGTCCGGGGCGGAAGTCGTCGACCGCCTCGCGGCGACCGTCAACGACACGGCCATTCCGGAGAGCGAGCTTCGCCGCGCCATGGTCGTGTCCGCCCTCGAGCCGCGCTCGGGCGAGACCCAGGAGGCGTTCCGGAGCCGGGTCCTCGACGCCCTGATCGAAGAGCACCTCGAGTACGAGGACGCGGCGCGGTTCGGGCCGGCGCCGCCGGACGCCGTGGAGATCGAGAAGGCGATGACGAGCCTGCGCGAACGCTTGAAGGCGGAGGGCAAGGACCCCGACGCCGAGTTCGCCCGGGCGGGCATGACCGTGGACGAGGTGCGCGCTTCGATCGATCGCCAGCTGGTGATCGCGCGCTACCTGCGCGAGCGGTTTGCGCCCATCGCCTACGCGGACGAAGAACAGGCGCACGCGGAATACGAGAAGCGGTACGTCCCCGAGCAAAAGGCGGCGGGGGTACCCGTCGAGCCCTTCGACGCGGTCGCCGAAGAGATGCGCCGGCGCTCTTCGGAACGGACGTTCGATGGAGAGGTCGCCAAATGGCTGAAGGACCTGCGCCAGAAGGCGCGCGTCTCGATCTACCGGATCCCCGTGGCGGCCCCCGAGGACCGCACGCCGGTCGTTCTTTCCGCCGCGCCGCCCCCCGCCAGGACGCCCGCGCCCTGAAAAGGCTTCTGAGGAAAGGTGACCGAATGAGGTCTCGCCCATGAGACTGCTCGCCGCGCTGCTCGGTGCCGTGCTCGCGGCGGCCCCTTCGCCTCGGGCGCCGGCGGCGTTCGTGCAGCGCGACGTCGCGGTGACGATGCGCGACGGAGTGAAGCTCGGCGCCGACGTCCTGCGTCCGGCCGAGGCCGGGCGTTTTCCGACGCTCGTCTATCGCACGCCCTACGGGCGCGAGCACGCGGAAGGCAACGACGTCGTCCAGAAGGCGCTCGTGCGCGGGTACGCGGTGATGCTCGTGGACGTTCGCGGCCGCTACGGCTCGGAGGGCGTCTTCGTCCCCTACGTGAACGAGGGCCGGGACGGCTACGACACGATCGAGTGGGCCGCGGCGCAGCCCTGGTCCAACGGAGAAATCGGCACGTTCGGGCTTTCCTACCCTGGGGCCGTGCAGTGGCTGGCAGCCGTCGAGTCGCCGCCGCACCTGAAGGCCATGGTGCCGGCGATGACGTTTTCCACGGCGCGCAACTTCTTCTACGCCGGCGGCACGTGGGACCTCTCGTGGATCTCCTGGATCTGGGAGAACATCGCGCCCGACGCGAGGGTGCGCGCGAAGCTGCCCGGGCCGCTGACCGGCAAGGAGGCGGCCGCAGCGTGGAAGGCTCTCGAGCCGGTGCTGCCGTACCGGCTTCCGCTGACCGATTTGCCGGAGTTCAAGGACGTGGCGCCGTACTACTTCGAGTGGCTGTCTCACCGGCCGGGGGAGGCGTACTGGGACTGGGCGGAGTTGCGCGGCCGGTACGACCGGGTCGGAGCCGCCGTGCTCAACTTCTCCGGCTGGCACGACGAGACCTACGGACCCGAGGGCGCGATCACGAACTTCCTGGGGCTTCTCGCCGCGCGCAAGGCGGAGAAGGATCGGCGCGCGCAGCTCATGATCGGGCCCTGGACGCACGGTGGCGAGGACTCCGACCGGTCGGGCGACCGCGCGTTCGGACCCACGGCGCCGATCGACTACGCAGAGCTCATCCTGCGCTTCATGGACCACTACGTGCGAGGCATCGAAAACGGCGTCGACCACGAGCCGCGCGTCCGGACGTTCGTGATGGGGGAGAACGCCTGGCGCTCGGGCGACACGGTGCCGCTGCCCGGCACGCAACCCCTCGCGCTGTACCTTGCCCCCGACGGGCGGCTCGTCTCCCGCCTCCCGTCTTCCGTCTCCCGTTCGTCTTCGAGCTCCTTCCCCTCGGACCCCGCTAAGCCCGTGATCGACCCCTATGGCACGAAGCCCGGGGCGCACGACTACCGCGCGCTCGCAAAGCGCTCCGACGTCCTGGTCTTCGAAACCGAGCCGCTCGCCGAGCCTCTGAGGGTCGTCGGCGCGATCGACACCGAGATCTTTCTCTCGACCGATGCTCCGGATGTCGACCTCTGGGTCCTGCTCGAGGACGTGGGACCCGACGGCACCGCCTGGAACCTCTCGAGTCCGGGCACCGAAGTGCTGCGGGCGAGCGATCGCGACGGCGGGCCCAAGCCGAAACTCCTCGCGTCGGGCGAGATCGTCGCGATGCGGCTGCCGAACTTGCGCACCGGCAACCTCTTCGCGAAGAGTCACCGCGTGCGTGTCGTGCTGTGCGGGAGCTTCATGCCGCACTTCTCGCGCAACCTCCAGACGGGCGAGTGGGAGGCGCGCTCGGGCAAGACGCGCCCGGCCACGATCCGCATCCACCACGACGCCGCGCACCCGTCCCGCCTCGTCCTGCCGGTCGTGCCGGACGCCGCGCTTGTGGATGTCCGCGGCACGGGCCGCGAAAAGGCGTGGGAGCAAACCATCCCCCGCGATAACCAGTAGCATTAGCGAACATGCCGATCACGTACCGGATCGACCGCGAGCGGGGGATGATCTTCACCGTCTGCGCCGGCGACGTCACGCTGCCGCAGGTCAGGACGCACTTCGATGCCCTGCAGAGCGATCCCGACTGCCCCCGGCGCCCCTCCGTACTGCTCGACCTGACCGGGATCACGTCGCTTCCCGAGATCCCGCAGGTCCGGGCCGCGGCCGAGCGCGTAGGCCAGGCCGAGGAGATCGTCTTCGAAGCCTGCGCCATCCTCGCCGACCGCGAGCCGGTCGTCGCGATGGCCCGCCAGTTCGAGGCCTTCGCCCGCGGACACTTCGCGGCGCTCCGGATCTTCCGGCAGCGCAAGGAAGCCGAGGAGTGGCTCGACGGCTTCTAGCCGACTCCTCGGGGAGCGCCGCGCCCGGAGCTCATTGACAGCCTGGGAGATCGGTGGTATTCGCACCCCAAGTAAGGAGGGCACCATGAAGCGTCTCATCCTATTCTCTCTGGGTATCTTTGCCGTATCGAGCCTGTCGGTCCTCGCGCAGACGGCCAAGTCGGCGCCGCCCAGCGCGAAGCAGGTCGCCGATGAGGTCATCGCGATCACGAAGGCGGAGTGGGCTGCCGAGGCAAAGAAAGACGTGGCCGCCTCGATGAAGAACATCGCGGATGACTACACGGTCTTCGACGGCGCCTACCCGACTCGACTCGACGGCAAGGGCATCAACCTGCGTATCGCGGAGGGCGCCGCGGGCGGCAGCGACACGATCGTGACGTCGGAGATGGCCAACGAGAAGGTCCAGGTGTACGGCGACGTGGCCATCCTGAGCTACAACTACATCGGCGCCACGAAGAACAAGGATGGGAAGGTCTCACCGTCCCTGGCCAAGTCGACCCGCGTCTACGTGAAGCAGGGCGGGCAGTGGATGCTCGTCCATGCCAACTTCGGGCCTGTGACCGTGCCCAACTC
>JANMPW010000621.1:0-2229 GCA_031370065.1 Acidobacteriota bacterium | reverse complement strand
GCCTTCGGACTCGACCTTCCGCTCTCGGCCGCCTACGTGGTGACCACCGCGGCGGTGCTCGGGCTCGTGGTCCCGACCCCGGGAGGGGTCGGCGGCTACCACGCTGCCGTGCAGTTCGCCCTGACGAACATCTTCCGCGTGCCGCTCGCCGCGGCGACCGGCGTGGCGCTGCTCGCGCACGCCATCTCCTTCGTGCCGATCTCGCTGATCGGCTTCGTGCTCTTCGCCGCGAGCCCCTTGAGGAACAAGGGGCTGCACGAGCTGCAAAGGGAACCGGTAGACGGTCAGCGGGAGACGGGAGACGGGTCGTGAGGGGTTTCGTCTTGCGTTTGCGTCTTGCCTCTCACGATGGCAACCGGGTCAAAACGGCGATAGTCTGACTTCGTGAAATGCCCCTTCTGCGCGGCCGTGGACGACCGGGTCGTGGACTCGCGCGAGAGCCGCGAGGGGGAAGTCATCCGGCGGCGGCGGGAGTGCACCGGGTGCGGGCGCCGGTTCACCTCGTACGAGACGATTGAAGAGATCCCGTACATGGTGGTCAAGAACGACGGCCGCCGCGAGCGCTTCGACCGCAACAAGCTGCGGACCGGACTCGCCAAGGCCTGCGAGAAGCGCCCGGTCCCGCCCGTGGAGCTCGACCGGATCGTCGACGATGTCGAATCCCTCCTCCACGACTCCGAGGAGCGCGAGATCGCCACGTCCCGGGTCGGCACGATCGTGATGGAACGGATCCGCGAGCTCGACAAGGTCGCCTACGTGCGCTTCGCCTCGGTGTATCGGAAGTTCGAGGACGTGGACGAATTTCTGGACGAGCTCAAGAACCTCATCGGCCGAGGAGAGAAGGTGACACCGTGAGGCTTCGCCTCATGGCGTCATCCCGAGGGCCGCAGGGCCGAGGGATCCCGTACTCGACGAGCCCGGGTTCCCTGGTCGCCCCGCTCCTCGGGATGACGCGATCAGCCCCATGGTGAAGCGCACCGCCCGGTTCTACGGCCCGATCATCGAGCTTTCGCGGCTCCAGAGCGAGCTGAACCGCCTGTTTGCGGCCTTCGTCGAGACCAACGACAAGGGCGGCACGCCGGCGTCTTCCTGGGACCCCAACGTGGACGTGGTGGACGACGGGGAAATGATCCGCATCCTCGTCGAGCTGCCCGGGGTGGAGGCCGCTGACGTCAAGGTCTCGATCCGCGGCCGCGTCGTGATGATCCGCGGGACCAAGAAGGGGCGCATCCGGACCAAGGAGGGGATGCGGTTCTTCTGCATGGAGCGCTACTTCGGGGTCTTCCTGAAGTCGATCGCGATCCCGCGCCCGGTCAACTCGCACCACGCGAAAACACGCTTGAAGAACGGCCTCCTCGAGGTGGTCCTGCCGCGCGTCCCGGACCTGCGTGAGAAGGAGATCGAGATCCCCGTGCAGGCCGAGCCCGAGGAGAACGAGGGATGACCACAAGCGAGCTCGAAGAAAAAGACGTCGCCGCGGATCGCGACACCGACCTGCCGATCCCGGACATCCTCCCCGTCCTGCCGCTCAAGGACGTGGTGGTCTTCCCGTACATCATCCTGCCCCTCTCGGTCTCGCGGGAAAAGTCCATCAACGCGGTGGATGCCGCGCTCGCAGGGCAGCGCATCATCATGCTCGTCGCGCAGAAGGACGGGCAGAACGACACGCCGCGTCCGGACGAGCTCTACACCGTCGGAACCGTCGCCGCGATCATGCGCATGTTGAAGCTCCCCGACGGGCGCATCCGCCTGCTGGTACAGGGCCTCTCGCGGGCACGGCTGGACTCCGTCCTCGCCGAGGAGCCGTATCTCAAGGCCAAGATCACGCGCCTCGAGGAGTCGCCGTCGCCCGAGGAGCTGCCGCCCGAGCACGAGGCGTTGCTGCGGAGCGTGAAGCAGAACCTCGAAAAGTCCGTGTCACTCGGAAAGAACATTTCGCCCGAGGTGATGGTCATCGCGGGCAACCTCGACGACCCCGCGCGGCTGGCCGACCTCGCCGCCTCCAACCTGGACCTGAAGCTTGAGGACGCGCAGAAGATCCTGGAGTCGACCGACGCGATCGACCGCCTGCGCCTCGTCAACGACAGCCTCGCGAAGGAAATCACCGTGCTGACGATGCAGCAGGAGATCTCCACGCAGGCGCGCGGCGAGATGGACAAGTCGCAGCGCGAGTACTACCTGCGCCAGCAGCTGCGCGCGATCCAGCAGGAGCTCGGAGAGGGCGAAGAG
>JANMPW010000599.1:0-3836 GCA_031370065.1 Acidobacteriota bacterium | reverse complement strand
CGTGTTCTCGCTTGCCGCGTTCGAGGATGTCCTGCTCGGCCGGTCGCTCGCTCCCGTGCTCGAAGGAATCGTGCGGCCGGCCGGGCGCAACGCCGTCGCGGTGGAGCTCGTCAACCGGTCGCACCAGGCGACCGTCGTGTCGCGGGTCGCCAACTGGATCGAGGTGGACCTCTCTCCGGCGCGTCCCGCCGACGTGCAACTCGGCGGCTTCGACCGCTACGAGGTGTACGACGCCGGCGAGCGGCCCGTCAGTCCCGGGCGGGCAACGCGCGTGAGGCTGTTCGAGACGCTCGTCGCGCCAATGGAAACGGTCACGCCCGCGCGGATCGTCGTGCGGGGCTCACTGCCGCCGGGCTGCTGCCGGTTCCGTCTGCACGCGAGCGCCGCGTCCGGACCCGAGATCACGACGGACTGGAGCGCGCCGCCCCCGACGCCCACCCCGGTGCCCAGGAGGGCGGCTACGCGGAAGGCGAGATAGTCGGGTCCTTGCGCCGGAAGAACCCGGCGAGCTTTCCGATGGGCCCCGAGCCCACGAAGACGAGGGCCAGCGACACGAGCGCGAGCTCCGGCCGCAGCGCGACGAGCACGAAGAAGAGCGCGATCGCCGGCAGAATCCAGCCCGGACGCCGGCGCTTCAAGTCGAGGTCCTTGAACGACCGGTAGCGGATCGTCGAGATCATCAGATACGAGAAGACGATCGTGAGCGCGAGGAAGCCTCCCATCCACACGCGCGACACCAGGCGCTCCGGCGTGGCCAGCACGATCGTCGCGACGGACCCGGCCGCCGCGGGGATCGGGAGCCCGACGAAGTAGCGCTTGTCCGCCGCGTGCGTCTGGATGTTGAAGCGAGCCAGGCGCATGGACCCGCAGACGACGAAGAGAAAGGAAGCCATCCACCCGAGCCGATGGAAGTCCGCAAGGCCCCACGAGTACGCGAGGACGGCCGGGGCGACGCCGAAGGAGACCAGGTCGGCGAGGGAGTCGTACTCCTCGCCGAATTTCGAGGTCGAGTGCGTCATTCGTGCGATGCGCCCGTCGAGGCCGTCGAGGACGCCCGCGGCGATGATGAGGACCGCGGCGATCTCGAAGGTGCCCCGGATCGAGCACCAGAGCGACAGGTACCCGCAGAACAGGTTGCCGACGGTGAAGAGCGTCGGGAGAATGAAGAGGCCGCGGGAAAGGCGCTCGCGGGAAAGCCCGGCCACTTCAGGCCCCCGTCGGCCAGCGGGCAATCGCCGTGCGTCCGGCTTTCAACTTGTCGCCCGGCTTGACCAGGATCTCCGCACCGTCGGGAACGAAGAGATCCACGCGGGAGCCGAACTTGATGAGCCCGATCCGTTGCCCGCGTGCGAGCTCGTCGCCGAGCTTCGGGTAGAACACGATGCGGCGCGCCAGCGCCCCGGCGATCTGCTTGAACGTCACGCTGCCGGCGGCAGCCACCAGCGTGATGCGGTTCTGCTCGTTCTCGAGGGACGCCTTGTCGGAGAACGCGGCGGCCTTCGAGCCGCGCACATAGGCGTAGTCCCCGAGCCGGCCCGACACGGGTGCGCGGTTGACATGGCAGTTGAAGACAGACATGAAGACGGAGAGTCGCCGCCGAGCTCCGGCCGGCGCCTCGGGCGCCTCGGCCAACGACAGCACCGTCCCGTCGGCCGGAGAAACGATGGTGTCCTCCCCGCCCTCGGGGGTCCGCTCCGGGTCCCGGAAGAATTGGAGGAGAAACAGGCTCGCGGCGCCCAAAACGGCCCCCGCCAGCGGGTGGCCGGTCAAGACGGCCACGCCCCCGGCGGCGAGGGTCGGCACGAGGAAGGCCCAACCCTCGCGGGCGATCGGGACCTTCAGCTGGGGACCTCTTCGCGCTGGTGGCGGGAGATGGCCTCCATGCGGTCTTTCAGAGCGAGCTTTTCTTTCTTCAGGCGCTTCTCTTCCAGCTCTTCGTCCTCGGAGAGGCGGGTCTTGGCGGCCAGCTCGTGAAGCCGCGCCTCGTGGTGGCGGTGCTCCTCGTGCAGGCGATCGAGCTCCGGATCCGACGCTGTCATCTCGCTGTTCCCAGTTTCCATCGCGTCAAACCTCCTTGAGTTTTGTTGTTCGCGGAAAGGGGCGAGGCGGGTCACGGGGGAAGTCTAGACCCGCGTGGCTGGGGATTCAACCGGGACTTAAGATGGTGAGCCGTCAGCAGTCAGCGGCCCTCCTGCTCACGGTTTCGGGTCTCCAGGGGCAGTACCAGAACCAGCGCGTCCTCGCCGTCCTGGTAGTACGCCCGCCGGCGGTAGGCTTCGGTGAAGGCATAGGACTTGTAGAACTCGCGGGCGGCCGCGTTGGAGACGCGCACCTCGAGCGTGATCGCGGTGGACCCGGCTGACCGGGCGCGGGCGAGCGCGTCCTCGAGGAGCGAGCGCCCGTGGCCCTGCTTTCGCAGGCGCAAGTCGGTCGCGATCTTGTTGATGTGGAATTCCTCGTAGAGCGCGACTGCGAAGAGGTATCCGCCGATCCGCGGCGACCCGCCGTCGTCGCGGACGAGGACCCGGATGTAGCGGTGGGGCTCGACGAGTTCGCTCGCAAAAAACTCCCGTTTCCAGGGGATCGGGAAGCACTCCGACTCGATGCGCGCGATCTCGTCGAGGTCGAACGGGCCCGCCGGGCGCAGGCGGTATGAGGCGGCCTGCGGCTCACGGAGCGCCACGTTTCTCCTCGGCGGCGCTCGGCCGCGAGTAGATGGCGCCCGAGGCATCGGAGACAGGCCGCGGATGGCGCGATACGGCGGCGGCGAGCGCGGCGGCAACGCTGGCCGTGAGCGGATCGTTCTCGCCGCCGGCAATCTCGGCGGCCAGCGCGACGAGGCCGTCCCCGGAGGTGAACCGGGCGACGTCCTCCGCCCGGACGAGGGTTGCGGGGCCGAGCGAGCGCGCGCGGTCCGAGTCCAGGGCGAAGCGTTCGCAAATGAGCTCGCCTCGGCCGGCCTCGAGAACGGCGACGACGCGCGCGGGGCCGTGCGGCCGGGCGGTCTCCGCCATCGCCTCGAGCGTCGAGACGGGCTCCACGGGGATGCCGAGGCCGCGGCCGAGCCCCCATGCAGTCGCGAGACCGACCCGCAATCCCGTGAAGGAGCCCGGGCCCGCACAAACCGCGATCCGTGTGCACGCCGCGAGACTGATGTTCGCCGCCGCCAGGGCGCGTCGCACCGCGGGCAGAAGATCTTCCGAGGCCCGCCGGTCCTCGGGCAGTCGCTCCTCGAACACGCGGCCGTCCGAGAGCAGGGCCACGGCCGGGCGCGGGCTGGCGGCGTCGAGAGCGAGGACGTTCATGATCGGAGGGCGGGCCGGAACAGCCGCCCATGGGCATTATGCTAGCAGACGCGTGAGCGCAACGACCTCAAGCTCCAGCCCCCGGATGACCCCGATGCTCCGGCAGTACTTCGAAATGAAGAGCCGCGTGCCGGACGCCATCCTGCTCTACCGCATGGGGGACTTCTACGAGATGTTCTTCGAGGACGCGAAGGAGGCGGCCCCGCTGCTCGGCATCGCGCTCACGCGGCGCAACAGGGACTCGGACATCGAGGCCCCGATGTGCGGGGTGCCGCACCAGAGTGTCGAGCACCACATCTCGAAGCTGGTCTCCGCCGGCCGGAAAGTGGCCGTCTGCGACCAGGTCGAGGACCCCCGGGCCGCGAAGGGGCTCGTGCGCCGCGACATCACGCGCGTCGTCACTCCTGGCACCGTGCTCGACGCCGAGTCTCTCGTCCCGGATGCGCCCTCCTATCTCGCCGCGATCGCCCCCGGCGAGCCCGACTGGGGGCTGGCTTTCCTCGACCTCTCGACCGGGCGGTTCCACGCGGG
>JANMPW010000585.1:0-2572 GCA_031370065.1 Acidobacteriota bacterium | reverse complement strand
ATCGCCGTGCGGTACGACCTCTACGACTCGAACGAGCCGGTATTGGAAAAGCTCCAGTCCGGCGTCGCTGACTACGACCTCGTGGTGCCGTCGGACTACATGGTGCGGATCCTCATCCAACTGAAGCTCCTGAGGCCTCTCGAGCGGACGCGCTTAAAGAACGTCGGGAATCTGGATCCGCGCTTCATGGACAAGGAGTTCGATCCGAAGAACGCCTATTCGCTGCCCTACCTCTGGGGCACGACGGGCTATGGCTACAACCAGGAGAAGTCGGGGCGTTCCTTCGACAGCTGGGCGCCCCTTTTCGATCCCGCGAACAAGGGCCGGATCCTGATGCTCGACGACATGCGCGAGTGTTTCGCGGCCGCGTTGAAATACCAAAGGCAGTCCCTGAACTCGACGGACCCGGCCGTGTTGAAGGGGGCGGCGGACCTGCTCAAGAAGCAGAAGGAACTGGTCAAGACCTACAACAGCGGGGACTACGAGAACATCCTCGCCTCGGGAGACGTCGAGTACGCGCACGGCTACAACGGCCAGATTGCCAAGCTCGCGGCCCGGGAGCCACGGAAGTTCGCCTACGTCCTGCCGAAGGAGGGCGCGACGATCTGGATGGACAGCGTGTGCATCCCCGCCAGGGCCCGGAACGTCGAGGCGATCTATGCCTTCCTCGACTACATCCTGGAGCCCGAGGTCAACGCGAAGATCGTCAACGGCATCCGCTACGCGAGCGCGAACGTGCCGGCCCGCAGATTCATCCTCCCGGAGATTCTGAACGACCCGGCCGTCTATCCCTCGGAGGAGGCACTGGCCAAGTGCGAATTCCTCGAGGACATTGGCGAGGCGACCTCGATCCTCGACGAGTATTGGACGGAAATAAAGGCGCAGTAGGATAGTGGGGTCTGGTCTGAAAACTTCTGACTTTGAGAACCTCCGGTGCTTTTGCATGTTTCTCCCTCAAAGTCCGAAGTTTTCAGACCTGACCCCGCGAAAGGAGCCGCGACTTCATGAAGAGCTACAAGAATTTCGTCAACGGTCAGATGGTGGACGCCGTCGAGGGCAAAGACGAGCCGATCATCAGCCCGGTCAACGAGGAGGTCATCGGCCGCGTGCCCAGGTGCGGCGAAAAGGACGTGGACCGCGCCGTGGACGCCGCCGCCTCGGCTTTCGAGAAGTGGCAGGATACGACCCCTGGCGAGCGCAGCCTCATGCTCCTGAAACTGGCGGACAGGATCGAGCAGAACGCGGAGGAGCTCGCGGTCCTCGAGGCCGACAACGTGGGCAAGCCGATCGGCCTCGCGCGCTCGGAAGTGCCGTTCATGGTGGACAACCTCCGGTTCTTCGCAGGCGCCTGCCGGTGCATGGAGGGCAAGGCTGCGGGCGAATACCTCGCCGGCTACACCAGCATGATCCGGCGCGAGCCGATCGGCGTGGTCGGGTCGATCGCGCCCTGGAACTACCCGCTCATGATGGCGGTCTGGAAGGTCGGGCCCGCCCTCGCGGCGGGGAACACCGTCGTGCTGAAGCCCTCCGAGCAGACGCCGCTGACGTCGCTGCGGCTCATGGAGCTGGCCGGGGACATCTTTCCGCCGGGGGTCCTGAATGTCATCACCGGCCACGGCGAGCCCGTCGGGGCCGGGATCGTGCGGCACCCGAAGGTGAACATGGTCTCGCTGACGGGCGACGTCGCGACGGGCAAGGAAATCGCTCGCACGGCGGCCGCGTCGCTGAAGAAGGTCCACCTCGAGCTTGGCGGCAAGGCGCCCGTCCTGATCTTCGACGACGCCGACATGGATCTCGTCATCCCCGGCATCAAGGTGGCGGGCTTTGCCAACAGCGGACAGGACTGCACCGCGGCCTGCCGGATCTACGCCAGCGACCGCGTCTACGACAAGCTCCTCGCCGGGCTCGTCCCGGCCGTCGAGTCGCTCCAGGTGGGCGACATCAAGGACGAGAATACGAGCATGGGGCCGGTCATCTCGGCCGAGCACAGGAAGCGCGTCGGCGGGTTCATCGATCGCGCGAAGGCGGCCGGCCACGTGCGGGTGCTGACCGGGGGCGCGGCCGGAGAAGGCAAGGGCTTCTGGTTCCAGCCCACCATCGTGGCGGATGCCCGGCAGACTGATGAGATCGTCAAGAAGGAGATCTTCGGGCCCGTCATCACCGTCACGCGCTTCAAGGGTGACGACGAGGCGATCCGCTGGGCCAACGACGTGGACTACGGCCTCTCGGCCTCGGTCTGGACGACCAACGTGAACCGGGCGTTGAATGCCGCGCGGAAACTGCGGTTCGGCACCGTCTGGATCAATGACCACCTGCCCCTCGTCTCCGAGATGCCCCACGGCGGATACAAGCAGTCCGGCTACGGCAAGGACATGTCCATGTACGCCATTGAGGACTACACCCAGATCAAGCACGTCATGGCGCGCATCGCGCAGACGGTCGGGGCGAGCTTCCTGCCGTGAGTGGGGTGCGGTGAGTAATAATTTTTGTGTTTTGGGAAGAAGGGGCTTTCATCCCTGAAGCTAAAAAGGAACTCAATCGCTTTTTCAGAGATCATCGAACGGGAGAAATT
>JANMPW010000555.1:0-1553 GCA_031370065.1 Acidobacteriota bacterium | reverse complement strand
GTTGAGGCCGTATTGCTGAAAGCCCGCCAGCATCATCGCTGCGGTTGCCGAGGTCGGAAGCCCGAGCGTCAGCAACGGCACGAGGGTGCCGGCGGCGGAGGCGTTGTTGGCGGCTTCCGGCCCCGCGACGCCTTCGATGGCGCCCTTGCCGAATTCCTCCGGATGTTTCGCCAGCCGCTTCTCGGTGGAGTAGGACAGAAATGTCGGAATCTCCGCGCCGCCGGCGGGAAGTGCGCCGATCGGAAAACCGAACAGCGTGCCACGCAGCCAGGGTTTCCATGACCGCTTCCAGTCCTCCTTCGTCATCCACAGCGAGCCGCGTATCGGCTCGAGCTTCTCCTCGGTGTGATGACGGCGCGACGCAACGTAGAGCGCCTCCCCCAGCGCGAACAGGCCGACCGCCAGCGTCGTGACCTCGACGCCATCGAGCAGTTCGGGGATGCCGAAAGCGAGCCGGGCCTGACCGGTGAGCTTGTCGATGCCGATCAGCCCGAGCGTCAGCCCGATGAACAGGCTGGTCAGTCCGCGGATCGGCGAATCGCCGAAGGTGGCCGACACGGTGATGAAGGCCACGCACATCAATGCGAAATAATCTTCAGGCCCGAAGCGCACCGCGAAATCGACCAGCCACGGCGCCAGAAAGGCGAGACCGATGGTGGCGATGGTGCCGGCGACAAACGAGCCGATCGCCGCGGTCGCGAGTGCCGGACCGCCGCGGCCGGCCTTGGCCATCTTGTTGCCCTCGAGCGCGGTCGCCATCGATGCGCTCTCGCCGGGCGTGTTGATGAGGATGGCGGTGGTCGATCCGCCGTACATGCCGCCGTAATAGATTCCGGCGAACATGATCAGCGAGCCGCCGGGATCGAGCTTGTAGGTCACCGGCAACAGCAACGCGACCGTGAGCGCGGGACCGACGCCGGGCAGCACGCCCACCGCGGTGCCGAGAAACACGCCGATCAGCGCATAGAGCAGGTTCATGGGCTGGACGGCGACGGCCATGCCATGCGCGAGTGCTGCGAAGGTGTCCATTACAGCAGTCTTTCCAGTGGGCCGGCGGGAAGGCTCAGCGTCAGCAGCCGATCGAAAGCGAGATAGATCAGGGTGGTCATCACCAGGGCGATGGCGAAGTCGGCGAGAATGGCGCGCCGTCCAAAGGCTGCCGACGTGGTGACGAACAGGGCTGACGTCGCAAGGATAAAGCCGCCGCCAAGGCCGATGATGCCGATCAGAAGCACAAGCCCGCCGAGAATAAGCCACACAGCCGTGGGATCGGCGCTCTCCCGCGGCGGCAGATTGCCGCGCAGCGCGTCGATCAGATTGCCGATCGCGAGAATGCCTAGCCCGATGGCGATGACGACCGGCATCACCTCGGGTCCCATGCCATACATCGTGGTGGTTTGCAGTTGGCGCGAGTCCCACACCAGCACCGCGGCAAGTGCGGCGAGCGCCAGCGCAATGACGACACCGGCACGATCGACGCGCCGCGACCGCGCCCCCTGCGGCAGGTCCGTCATGATTTGAAGAGGCCGACCGATTTCAGCACCTCGGTGACG
>JANMPW010000528.1:0-2102 GCA_031370065.1 Acidobacteriota bacterium | reverse complement strand
TCCGCACGGGCGCCGGCTCGCCGTCCGGGATGCCGGCCGCGTAGACGTTCTTCAGAGCATCCTCTGGCGAGGGCAGCGGGCTCTTCTCGGCGGCCTCGACCTCGCGGTCGATCTCGTCCGACACAGACCGGTCGATCGCGGCGAGCTCGTCGACGTTTGCCGCGGCCGAGGCGACGAGCTCTCGCGCGTAGCGCTCCAGGGGGTCGCGCTGGCGCCATTCCTCGAGCTCTTCCTTGGGGACGTAGGCCTGCGCGTCGTGCTCGGCGTGTCCCTTCATCCGGTAGGTCATCGCCTCGATGAGTGTCGGGCCGCCGCCCCCGCGGGCGCGGTCCACGGCGCGCCGCGCTGCGCCATGGACGGCGAGCACGTCGTTGCCGTCCACCTGCTCGCCCGGGATCCCGTACGCGATGGCCTTCTCCACGAGATTCTTCGAGGCGGTCTGCTTCCGGAAGGGCGTCGAATAGGCCCAGCCGTTGTTCTCGGCCACGACGACGAGCGCCAGTTTCTGCACGGCGGCAAAATTGAGGCCTTCGTGGAAAGCGCCGGTAGAGGTGCCGCCGTCGCCGATCCAGGTCATCGCGACGAGGTCCTTTTTCTGCATCCGGCCGGCGAGCGCGATGCCCGCCATGACCGGGATGAGCGCGCCGAGCATGGAGATGGGGGAGATGACGCCGCGCTCGGGCCGGCCGAAGTGGAGGTTGCAGTCCTTGCCGCCCGAGGGCGAGGTCCCGCGCGCCATGTACTGCGTCATCACGTCGCGCGCCGAGTAGCCCATCACCAGGACGACGCCGAGATTGCGGATGAGCGGTCCGACGATGTCGCCCTTTTTCAATGCGTAGGCCGCCCCGACCGATGTCGCCTCCTGGCCGAGCGAGCGGTAGAGGCCGCCGACCACCTTGCCCTGGCGGTACAGGTTCACGAGCCTCTCCTCGACCACGCGGTTCAACCGCATGTACCGGTAGAGCTCGAGCTTCTGGTCGCGTGTCAGGTCCACGTCGTTCGCATTCCCAGCGTGAAGTTTATACGAGAGGCCACCGCCTCTGCGCCGGCGTAGGTCATCCTCGATCTGCCGCGCGAAGTCGTTCTCGGCGCCGATGTCCTTGATCTGCTATCCCGGCGGTATGCGCACGACGTATCATTTGCCCATGAGCGAAAAAGACCCGCTGGTACCGTCGGCCGTAGCCGCCGGGCGCGCACGCTGGGAAGAAGAGGCCCGCAAGGCCATGGGGAGGGCTCCCGCCTGGAAGAAGGACTGGACGACGGTTTCCGGCGCACCCGTGGAACCGCTCGCCGGGCCGGACACGCAGCCGGGGTTCGACTTCGAGCGCGACCTCGGCTGGCCGGGGGAGTACCCATACACGCGCGGCGTCCATCCGACCGGGTACCGCGGCAAGCTCTGGACGATGCGCCAGTTCGCCGGTTACGGCACGGCGAAGCAGACCAACGCGCGCTTTCACTACCTCCTCGACCACGGGCAGACTGGCCTCTCGACGGCCTTCCACCTGCCAACCCTCTACGGCTACGACTCGGACCACTACATGGCGCGCGGCGAGGTCGGCAAGTGCGGCGTCGCGATCGACTCGCTGCGCGACATGGAAGTGCTTTTCGACCGGATCGACCTCGGCCGGGTAACGACCTCGATGACGATCAACTCGACCGCGCCGATCGCGCTGGCGATGTACCTCGCCGTCGCCGAGAAGCACGGAACGCCGTGGGAGAAGGTGGGAGGCACGCTGCAGAACGACATCCTGAAGGAGTACATCGCTCAGAAGGAGTACATCTTTCCGCCCGAGCCGTCGATGCGGCTGGTTGTCGACTCGATCCAGTACTGCGCCGCCGAGGTACCGAAGTGGAACACGGTCTCGATCTCCGGCTACCACATCCGCGAGGCCGGCTCCACCGCGGTCCAGGAGCTCGCATTCACGATCGCGGATGGCATGGCGTACGTCGAGGCGGCCATCGAGCGGGGGCTGCGCGTCGATGACTTCGCGCCGCGCCTGTCCTTCTTCTTCAACAGTCACAGCGACTTCTTCGAGGAGATCGCCAAGTTCCGCGCATCGCGCCGGATCTGGCACCAGCTCATGACCGAGCGCTACCACGCG
>JANMPW010000516.1:0-2241 GCA_031370065.1 Acidobacteriota bacterium | reverse complement strand
CGAATCGATCGTGTTCGCGCCGCACAACCTCATTCGCGATTCTCCGTTCACGAAGCTCGACCTCATCACCTGCCGGAATCTGCTGATCTATTTCCAGCCGCACGCGCAGAAAACGATCTTCACGCTCTTTCATTTCGCGCTCAAGACCGGCGGATTCATGTTCCTCGGTTCGAGCGAGAGTCCGGGAGCGCTGCTCGACGAGCTCGAGACGATCGACGAGCACGCCAAGATCTACAGGAAGCGCCGCGACATCGGGTTGCCCGCGGACCTGAAGCTGCCACTCCCCAGGGCCGGAGCGGCGATTCCCGTCAACAGCCGCGGCCCGCGGGTGGCGGTCAGTCCCCAGCTGCTCGCCGTCTACGACCGGCTGCTCGAGCGCTTCATGCCGCCGAGCTTCCTGGTGGACGACAACGGTCAGCTGGTGGACTGTTACGGCGGGGCCGAGTCCCTGCTCAAGGTCAAGGGACGGCGGCCGACGCAAACCCTGGTCGAACTGGTCGGCGACGACGTGCGGACGATGGTCTCAGGGGCCCTGTACCGGGTGCGGAAGGACCCCCAGCCCATCGCCTATGAGCCCGCGCCGATCGCCGGCCTCGCCGGACGCTATGTGCTGACGGCCGAGCCCATCACCGATGGGCACGGCGCCCGGACGCACGTTCTGATTTCCTTCAAGGATGCCGATGCGCCCGGCGCACCGGTCACCGGCCTGCGCCCGCTGCCGCCGGGGTTGGCGGCGGCGGCGCGCCCTGCGGCGGTCACGGAGTCGGCCGGCACGTCGAGCGACGACATGCGCGCCCTCCAGGACGAGCTCTCGTACACGAAGGAGAACCTGCAGTCGGCCATCCAGGAGCTCGAGACGGCGAACGAGGAGCTCCAGGCCACCAACGAGGAAATGATCGCGTCCAACGAAGAGCTCCAGAGCACGAACGAAGAGCTCCACTCCGTGAACGAGGAGTTGTATACCGTCAACGCGGAATACCAGAAGAAGAACGCGGAACTGCTGGAGCTCAACGACGACATCGAGCACCTCCTGACCGGCACCGACGTGGCCACGATGTTTCTCGATCGGGAGCTCTGCATCAGGCGGTTCACGCCCCGCATCGCCGAAATTTTTCACGTCATTCCACACGACGTCGGCCGGCCGCTGGTCGGCTTCAGGCACTCCCTGCTCTACGACACCCTGACGGCCGACATCCAGGGGGTCTTGCAGTCGGGCACGGCCCACGAAGCGCAGACCTGGGATCGCCGGGGGCGCTGCTTCTTCCTCCGTATTCTGCCCTACCGCGGGCGGCCGCGGACCTCGGGGGATCCGGATGGAAAGAAGACGTCCGAACCGTTGACGCCGGACGGCGTCGTCATCACGCTGACCGACATTTCGCCGCTCGAACAGGCGCGGGCGCGGCTCGCGCAGCTGTCAGCGATCGTCGAATCGTCGGACGACGCCATCGTCAGCAAAACCGTGGATGGGATCGTCACGAGTTGGAACAAGGGAGCCACGCAGCTGTACGGATACACCGCGGAGGAGGCCATCGGCCGTCACGTGAGCTTCCTGTCGCCTCCGGGCCGGAAGGAAGAGGTCGACCGGATCCTGCGCGATATCCGGGAGGGACGGGCGGTCGAACGGCTCGAGTCCACTCGCGTGCGCAAGGACGGCAGCGCGGTCGATATTTCGGTGACCTTCTCGCCGATCCTGGACCGCGAAGGCGCGCTCGTCGGGATCTCCGACATCTCGCGGGACATCACCCAGCTGGTTCGGGCGCGCAAGGACGTCGTCGAGCGGGAGGAACGCATCCGTCTGCTCCTCGACTCGACCGCGGAATCCATCTACGGCGTCGACTTGAGCGGGGCGTGCGTCTTCAGCAACGCCGCGTGCGCCCGGGTGCTCGGCTACGACTCGCCGGCGGCGCTGATCGGCCGGCAGATGCACGCCTTGATTCATCACACCCGCAAGGACGGCTCCGCTTATCCGCCGGAAATGTCCCCCATCTACGAGGCGATGCGCAATCGCGAGCAGGCGCACGTGTCGGACGAAGTACTGTGGCGCGCCGACGGTACCTCGTTTCCGGCCGAATACTGGAGCCACCCGATCATCCGCAACAACGAGGTCATCGGCGCGGTCGTGACCTTCCTCGACATCACCGAGCGGCGGAAGGCGGAGGACGAGATCCAGGAAGGGGTGCGCCGACGGGAACAGTTCCTGGCGATGCTGTCGCACGAACTGCGCAATCCGCTCGCGGCGAT
>JANMPW010000513.1:0-1680 GCA_031370065.1 Acidobacteriota bacterium | reverse complement strand
GCCTCGGCGGTCGAGAGCGCCGCGATGCCGGCCACGAGCGCCGCCCGCCCCGACAGCGTTCTGCGGCAGGTCTCGAGAACGGCCCCCTTCTCCGCGAGGGTGAGTGTCGCCGCCTCGCCGAGCGAGCCAAGCGGCACGAAGCCGGTGCAGCCCGCGGCGAGCATCGCCTCGAGGTGCCGCGGCAGGAACTCGAGGTCGAGCGAGAGGTCGTCCTGGACCGGTGTCGTGATCGCCGGGAAAACTCCCTGCCACTTCATGCGCGCTCCTTACTCGGAGGCAACGAGGTTGCCGACCAGCGCCGGGTTCGCCGGCGGGCGTACGGTATCCGAATCCCAGCCGAAGAGAAACGAGAGGACCGGGCCGCAGACCCGGCCCTGACACGGGCCCATCCCCGCACGGGAAGAGAGCTTCGCCTCACGCGCGCTTGCGCAGGAAGAGAGGCTCGAGAGCCTCGCGTCCTCGCAGCGGCAGACGACGGTATCGGGGCGCGCCACTGCGCGCAGCTCTGGCCGGGGAAGGAAGGCGCGGTCCATCGCTGCCGCGAGGCGCCGCCCGCCCGCACGCGCGCCGGCAAGCCCGCGGCCCTCCGCGCTCCCCGTGTCCAGACGGCCCGCCGCTGCGAGCCCCGCCATCTCGCCTTCCACGATCGCGACATCCACACCCGCGATCCCGCAGGGCTCGCCGGCAGAGAACACGCCCGCGACGCTCGTTTCCTGGCGCGCGTCCACCGCGACCGCGCCGGCGCGCATCGCGCATCCAAGCAGGCGTGGCAGCTCCGTGTTCGGAACGAGGCCGTACCCGACCGCCGCGATGTCGCAGGGCACTTCGAATCGATCGGCGCCATCGGTCAGGACCACGCTTTCGAGCCGGCTGCCGCCGCGGGCCTCGGCCACCCACGTCCCCGGGCGATAGGGCGTGTTGAAAAACGTCGAGCGGTATCGAGCCGCTTCGAGGAGCTTGCCCGGAAACCTCGTCAACGCCGCGCCAAAACGGGCCAGGGACGCGAGGGCCGCCTGCTCCGCGACGATCGCAACGTCGGCGCCCATCTTCGCGAGCGATGCGGCGACGGGAAGAAGCAGCGGGCCCGACCCGGCCACGACGGCGATCCGACCGTCGAGCACCGCACCCGTCTTCGCCAGCGCCTGCGCGCCGCCGGCGCCCATCACACCCGGCAGCGTCCAGCCGGGAAACGGCAGGAAGAGCTCGCGAGCGCCCGTGGCGAGGACCACGCGCCGGGCGCGGACGACGCAAACGCCATCCGGCGTTTCCGCCGAAAGCCGCCATCCGCGGTCTTGCGCCACGACGTCGAAGACCGACGCGCGGCTTCGCGTCATCGCGCCCGAGCGCCCGAGCCGTTCGAGCCAGCTCCGGGCGGCTTCCGGCGGCGACGCGCCCGGAAGATGCCGGTGAATCTGGCCTCCCGGGGACAAACCCTCATCGAGCACGACCGTCCGCGCGCCACCCTCCGCCGCCCGGCACGCCGCCGCAACGCCAGCCGGACCGGCACCCACCACGGCCACATCGCACTCGAGCCTCTCCGCCTCCTCCTGAAACCTGACACTTGAGACCTGAAACCGAACATCCCCCGTCTCGACGAGCATCCCCTCCCGCACGACCTCCATGCAGGCGCGGCGGTGCGGCGCGCCGTCGATCGTGACGCGGCACTCGAAGCAGATCCCC
>JANMPW010000501.1:0-4149 GCA_031370065.1 Acidobacteriota bacterium | reverse complement strand
GCACGCCCACCTGGAAACCGCTCTTGACCTTCAACTTCGGGTCGCGGCCGTGCGCGAGGTCGTCGAGGAAGAGGCCGATCGGCGTGATCATGCCTTCCTGCTGGATGAAGATCGTCGGGTAGCCGAAGCGCGACGTGAACTCGAGAGGGTAGATCCCGTTGTTGTTGACGATGCAGTTGACGTCGATGTAGCCGACGTAGCCTTCCTCGGAGAGGCGCGGCTCCATCTTCAAGAGCGTCTGCTCGAAGATCTTGTTCGGCTCGCTCCAGAACATCGTCGTGCCCATCTCGCCGGTGGGCGGCCCGCTGTTGCCGGGGAAGAGCTTCTTGTGCTCGAAGTTCACGTTGATCGGGTGCACAAAGTTCTTGCCGTTGTGGAAGGCGCCGACCGCGACCTCGACGCCGACCACGCGCTTCTGAAGCTGGAAGACCTTAATCTCGTCGGAAAACGCCCTCTTGTAGGCCTCGAGCATCCGGATGACGTCTTGCCCGTCCTCCTCGTCGCCGACGAAGAGGCGGCGCTTGACGTTGCCCGCCGCTCCCGACGGCTTGATGACGTAGCGGCCCGGATTGTCCGTGACGTGCTGGATCGCCTCGTCGAAGTTTTCGAATTCGCGGTAGGGGATGATCGAGACGCCGGCCTTTTTGAGCTCTTCCTGCCCGAACGAGCGGTCATCCTCCAGCCGGTCGGTGTAAGGCGTGCCTCCCACGACCGCCTTGCCGCGTGCGCGCAGCTGCTGCGCCTTCTCGCCCTGGCCGAGCGTGTCGTCGAAGACAATCACGTCGGCCCAGTCCACGTCCTTCTCCCAGTCCTCCGTCTTCGGCACGAAGCCGTCGGCGATGTCGCGCTCCTCGGGATCGCCGATGAAGTAGCGGACCTCGTGGCCCTCCTTCAAGACCTGCCACGCGATGTCGCCGACGAGGCCGGTCAGCGATACGAAGAGGAACTTGCGCTTTTTCTCCATGACGAGTGGCGGGATTCTACAGGGCCACGTATTGGCCGGGTCGGTGACGGCGCCTCGCCCGCCTCCCGGCGAGCCGCGGCGATTCGAGCGGGCCGGGATCGAAGGTTCTCGGCGAAAACCTGCTACTCGGCGAGCCCGACCCGACGCAGGACGTCCTGGAAGCGCGGCTCCCCGCGGAGCGGGTCGTATGCGGGTTCCACCTTGAGAGTGGTGAGAATGTTGGAGTGCTGGGCGTAGGCTCTTTCCAGCCAGGCCAGGGCTTGCTCCTTGTCGCCGACCCCGACGTACGCCCAGAAGATGATCCCCGCATCCGTCTCCCCGGGCCGAATCCGCTTCAGCAATCGAATGAGCTCGCGTTGGGCCTCCGCGGGGCGGCCCGCACGCCCGTAGACGTAGGACAGAGAGGACGAGTTCCACAGGCTGTCCGCCGTCGCGCGGTCGGTCTCGATATCCGCCAGGGCGTCGTCGTACCGTCCGAGCTCCACGTAGGCCCAGCGTACGACGTGCGCCCGCGGAAACGTCGAATCCATGGCGAGCACGGACTGCAGCTTCGCGACGGCGCGATCGTAGCGCCGCGAATAGTAGTCAATCATGGCGGTGTCGACGTCGATGGCCAGCGAGAGGGGGTCGAGCTGGCGGGCCCGCTCCGCCTCGGCCCGCGCCTCATCGAAGCGGCCGCGGTAGGCCAGGTGTTCGGCATACCAGTGGTGCGCCGTGGCGTAGTTGACATTCAGGTCGAGCGCCCGAAGAAATTCCTTCTCGGCCGTCTCCCAGTCCCAGTCGTAGTTCTGGACGACGAGCGCGAGCGCCGTGTGGGCCGCCGGCAGCTGCGGGTCGAGCTCCAGTGCCCGCAGCGCCGCGGCGCGGGCCTTCGCCATGAACTCGATTTGCGTTTCGCCGCTGTAACCGCCGAGCAGGGCGTAGGAATTCGCGAGCCCGGCATAGGCGGGTGCATACGTCGCGTCCGCGGCGATCGCCTGCTCGCAGTAGTCGATCGCCTGCCGCAGCCCCTCGAAAGTTCGCTTGTTCCAGAAGAATTGAGCCCGGAGGTAGAGATCGTAGGCGGCGTAGTTCGCGGCCGAGGACGCCGGAGGGGAATCCAGCTTCGACCTGCTCTCGCCGAGGGTCAGTCGAATCTCGTCGACCACCTCCTGCGCGATCTCGCTCTGCAGGGCGAGAACGGTGGCGGGCTCCCGGTCGTACTGACGCGCCCATAGGTGCGTCTGGTCCTTCACCTCGATGAGCTGCGTGGACACCCGAAGCCGATCCCCGTCTCGGCGGACCGTACCCTCCAGCACGACCTGGACCGACAGCTCGCGCCCGATCTCGTCCAGACGTTTCCGAGTGCTCTTGTAGGCCATGACGGAAGTGCGCGCGATGACGCCCAGACGCTGCGGATCGACCCTCCCGAGCTGGGCGATAATCTCCTCGGTCATGCCGTCGCTCAGGTAATCTTGGGTGGGATCGCCGGTCAGGTTCTGAAAGGGAAGGACGGCGAGCATGAGCCGACCCGCCGGCCCTCGAGGCTGCAGGCGCCACCGGGGGCCCACGATAACGACACCTGCGGCGGCCAGAAGCGCGGCGGCCGCGGCAAGCGCGATCGGCCGCCGCCGCGGTCTCGCGTTCCGCTCCATGATGGCAGAGGTCCGCTTGACGGCCTGCGGCGAGTGCGGCGCGCCTGGCTCAGGCGCAACCGGCGACGCGTTGGGCCGAGGCGTGACCGGCGCGGGTGGCGGCGCCGGTGCCGCGGACTCGCGAATTTCGGGGACTTCCAGTACCGGCGCGATGAAGCGGTAGCCCTTGCCGGTCACGGTCTGAATCAGGCGGGGCCGGTCGGGATCGTCCCGGAGTGCGTGTCGGATCTTGCGGATGGCCCCGTTGATGCTGTTGTCGGCGTCGAGGCTGATCCCCTTTCCCCATATCCTCTCGACGATCTCTTCCCGGCTGACCAGCCGCCCCCTCTGCTGCACGAGCAAGAGCAGCAGCTCCATGGGGATGCGCTCGAGCCGGACCGTCCGGCCCGCCCGGCGAAGCTCGTAGGCGCGCGCGTCGAGGACCAAGTCCTCGCCCAACTCGATGAGTCCCTGGCTTCCTACTGGCTCCGTGGTCACAGTCCCTATCCTGTGCGGCGAGTCATTCTAAGTCGCGCACTCTTCGCCGCTATCCCTCGTGTTTTCCGACTTTTGGATATTCATGAAATCTCCATGCGCTCGACAGGCTCCCGCTATTGAGGTTTCGAGGTCTCCCGCCCGACGATCACCGTTCCGTGAAGGTGGCCGCCCGGCGACGAAAAGGAGGATATCAATGAACGGATCGGCGTTTCGGAGAGTCGCGCTCTGGCTCTTTGCAGTTCTGCTGGCGAGCGTCGCTGCGGCCGCGCAGCCCGTCCCGCCTGCCCGTGTTGCTCTGACCACCCGCCGCTCGCCCGACGAGTTCGGGCTGCAGGACTACACGGTGACGGTCATCCCGGCGACCTCGTTCACATCCGACGACCACTACGTCACCGACTACGGGTCTCTCACTCGCTACTTCCCGTTCGTCGACGCCCACCGTTTCTACTTCGCCGGACTGTCCCAGATCCCGTCCGGCGCAATCATCGACTACGTCGGACTCGAGTGCGCCTCCTCCGGCGCCGGAGAGCTGACGGTGACGCCCTTCTACATGGATCAGAACTCGGGATCGACGAGCGGCATCATCGCGCTGCCCAACACGCCGCATTCCTTCGATACCGATTACAACGCCGATCCGATTGGCTTCCAGCTCGTGAGCAACGTCCACAACGCGATCGGGATCGTCGTGGACCAGATTCCCAACAGCGAGCCGCTGTTCGGGTGGGTCGAGATCTGGTGGCGTCGCACCGTCAGCCCTGGGCCCGCCAATCCGTCGTTCTCCGACGTTCCGACGTCGGACTTCGGCTTTCAATACATCGAGGCGCTGAAGGCATCCGGCATCACGGGAGGGTGCACCCAAACGACGTTCTGCCCCGACGCGCCCCTCACGCGGCGCCAGATGGCAATCTTTCTGGCCAAGGCTCTGGGGCTGCACTGGCCTTACTGACACGGACCAAATAGAACGGAGACGATCATGAGCCAAGCACTCTTTGCGGCGAATCGCCTGCTCGTCGCCGCGCTGTTCCTCCTCCCGGCGTCGGTAACTCTGGGCCAGGGCAAAGCCCTGCCCCTGGC
>JANMPW010000500.1:0-1556 GCA_031370065.1 Acidobacteriota bacterium | reverse complement strand
GCGCATGGGTCACGCCGGGGCGATCATCGCGGGCGGCAAGGGCACGGCTGCCGAGAAGATGAAGGCTCTCGAAGCGGCGGGCGTCGGCGTGGTGCGCTCGCCCGCCGACATCGGAAAGAAGATCAAGGAGATGCTCGGGCGGTAGCCCGCCGGGCGGATCTGCGGCGAGAAAGCAGAAGGAGACACGACTTGGAACGGACACTGACGATCTTGAAGCCCGACGCGGTTGCCGCGGGGAGGGCCGGCGCGATTCTGGCGCATCTGGAAAAAGAGGGATTTCGCCTTCTCGGGGTCAAGAAAATGCGGCTGTCACCCGAGCAGGCCCGCGCGTTCTACGCCGTGCACAAGGAGCGTTCGTTCTACGGCGCGCTGGTGACCTTCATGACCGAGGGGCCGGTGATCGTCGCGGCGCTCGAGCGGGCGGACGCGGTGCCCCACCTGCGCAGGACCATGGGCGCGACCGACTCGCGTAAGGCCGATCCCGGAACGGTCCGCAACATCTTCGGCACCGACATCGAACGCAACGCCATCCACGGGAGCGACTCGGCCGAGAACGCGGCAAACGAGATCGCGTTCTTCTTCGGGGGAGCGGAGCTGATTTAGCGCCCCGGTTCCGTAGGGGCGGGGCGAGCCCCGCCCGCGGGCAGCCCAACCCGGAGGGAACACCGTGCGCAGGACGGCGGTAACGGCCGCAACTACGACGCCCTGCTCCTTCGCAACGTCACCAGCACCCGGTTCGCCACTCCTCTCAGGATCGCGACTTCGCGCATCGTCATCGGGCGCCCGGCGACGAGTCTTCTCCAGTCGCGGAGCGAGCGTTCTCGGTGGCCCGTGTCGTAGAAGGCGATCGCTTCGAGCGCGCGATCCCAGTGTGCGATGGCGGATTCGATCTCGGCGGCGGGCGCCCAGGGCTCCGGCTCCGCGGCCGGCTCGTCCGCCGCAGCCGCGAAGGCGGTGGCCACGCCGAGCACGAGCGCCACGGCGTGCGAAAGGTTCATGGTCGGGAAGGCCGGATCGGTCGGCAGGCGCAGGCACGCCGAGGCGCGCGCCAGCTCGTCTTCGGTCAGGCCGCTCCTCTCGGGCCCGAAGACGAAGGCCGCCGGGACCCGTCCGGCTTCGGACAGAAATCCGGGCAGCTCCGAGAGCTCGAGCAACCGCGCGCGCCCGCGGCCCCGCATGGACGAAGTCGTGACGACGACCGGAAACTCGGCCACCGCCGCGTCGAGGCTCGGGTGGCGTGCAATCGTGCCGAGCAGACCGGCGGCCCCGACGGCGAGGCGGGCGGAGTCCGGATCGGGCAGGACCGCCGGTTCTACGACCGAGAGACCATGGACGCCGAAGTTCTTGGCGACCCGCGCCACTGAGCCGAGGTTAGAAGCGTTGTGGGGCCGCACGAGAACGATCGACCGGGCGGGCGTCGTCAAAGGAGGACAGTCTATACGGGAGCAGGCCGGAGGCAGGAAGCCTTATAATCTGTCGGTGAAGCGCTTCCTTCTCTTCCCGCTCCTGCTCTCGGCGGCGATCGCCGCGGCCCAGAAGCCGGAGGACCCTCCGAC